>CAXBKC010000356.1:0-4557 GCA_963975615.1 uncultured Oleiphilus sp. | reverse complement strand
ATATCAGCAAGCGCGTTATTACGATAATCAACTGATGATGACCGCGATGGATGCGTTTTACTATGGGTTTAGTAATAAGGTACTACCTTTGAGAATATTGAGAAATATTGGCTTGGGCTTGGCGAATAATGCCGGTTTTGCTAAAAATAATGTGATGAAATATGCGATAGGGGCTTCAGGCGATTTACCAAAACTCGCTAAAGCTTAATAACAGCTCTGTTATGAGTACTGAGAGTGTGTGACCCAAATAATAGAAGGAATAAGACATGTCAGAAACTATTTTTACAAAAATAATTAACCGAGAAATTCCAGCTGATATCATTTATGAAGATGAACTTTGTTTGGCCTTTAATGATATTCAGCCGCAAGCACCAGTTCATTTTCTGATTATCCCTAAAAAGCCGATAGCAACGATTAATGATATGGCTGAGGAGGATAAACCGCTGTTAGGGCATTTATTTTGGACAGCAAAAAAGCTAGCAGCAGAGCAAGGCTTTGCAGAAGATGGCTATCGA
Organism: uncultured Oleiphilus sp.; assembly: GCA_963975615.1. GTDB lineage: Bacteria > Pseudomonadota > Gammaproteobacteria > Pseudomonadales > Oleiphilaceae > PZPK01. The sequence continues at coordinate 4,042 of CAXBKC010000356.1, read as the reverse complement.
GTGGTGATGAACTGCAACGAAATGGGCGGACAAATCAAACTGGTGCATTAATTATTTTTAACTATAATTAATGCACTTCGAAGTAAGTTTACTAATTCTTTGTTTCGTTCCGTTATTTAAATATCGTCACTTTTATTGCGCTGTCCCGTCCTGTAATAAGTTGACGCTTTTCAAAGCTGCTTCATACCAGCTTCCTAATACGATATAGAGAAATTATGCTGGAATCCTATTTTTCACAACGCATAAATAGACTGAATCGCTTAAAGATAAAAGTTACGGTGTCTGCCTTATTCTGTCTAAGTCTGTTTGCTATCGCTTTTACTATTTTGATAATACAGCTTCAGACTGGAACCTCTGCTTACCTTTCAGGGCTCAGTTTATGGTCTAGAGCGCAGGTTGAAAGCGTACGACAAAGTGAGCTATATGCCCAAACCGGCGAGCTTTATTCACTTCAACAAGCTCGTATTTCATATCAGGTTCCCTTTGGTGACTTAAATGCTCGGCGCATGATGGAGTTAGATCAGCCCGATTATAAAGCGGCGCGTCAAGGCTTCCTTCAAGGGGGCAATCATCCAGATGATACTCAACGAATGATTTGGCTATTTCGCCTGTTTAAAGATGCACCCTACTTTCGAGATGCAATAGGGGCTTGGAGAGCAACAGATCAATCACTATTGAAATTAGGTGGCGTTATCGACAGGCTAGAAGCGGCATGGCGGAAATCTGAACTTGAATATTCAGAATTAAAAAATTTACGGATTGAGCTTGCTCAACTTGCTCATCATGCTGTGGTTTTTCGGAATAAAATGAATTTGGCGAGTCGCAGCTTAGCCAAAATCCTTTCTGGCACGACCATTATAGTTTTTGTGTTATTAATCAGTATTGCAGCGTTATTAATCATGAAAATGACAGCGGCTATTCGTAGTTCAGAATTAAAGTATAGAAAAACCTTTGAACATGCGGCGATTGGTATAACTCAGGTTGATGATGCAGGGCGTATCCTTGAGGCAAATGATGCACTATGCGAGATTCTTAAATACACCCGCGATGAGTTGTTTTCCTTAACATATAATAAGCTTATTCATCCGGATGATCGTTATATCGGTATTGATAGTCGAATCGCGCTCGAGAAGGGTAATCAAGATAGTATCTGCCTAAATCAGCGTCTTCTTTGCGGCGATGGTACTGTTGTCTGGACTAAAATCACGATGTCCTCAATAGATGGATTAGGTCCTAATTCAATACGCTTTATTGGAATAATTGAAGATGTGTCAGAGCAACAGCGTTTGTCTGAAGAGTTGAGTTATCAGGCGCGACATGATGACTTAACAGGACTTTTAAATAGAAGGGCTTTCGAAGGCTATTTAAAAGAGGCCTTATTACGTGCTCAAAATGAAAACTTTATTCATGGTTTGTGCTTTATCGATCTAGATCAATTCAAAATCGTGAATGATACCGCAGGCCATATTGTGGGTGACCAGCTTTTACAGCAGGTCACCCAATTGTTAAGCAGTCACTTGCGTCATGGCGATATCCTGGCGAGATTAGGTGGGGATGAGTTTGGTTTAATTTTGGAATGCTGCGAGCCGGCGCAATCGTTAAAACTGGCTGAAGCTTTACGGCAAGCTTTGATTGACCTGCCTTTCATATGGGAAGGGAAAAGTTATAGTATTGGTTGTAGTGTGGGTGTAGTACCGATTACAGCAACCAGTGGGGGAGTAACTGAACTGCTTAGAGCCGCAGATTCTGCTTGTCACATGGCAAAAGAACGAGGTCGAAATCGTGTGCTTTTAGCGCATGAAGATGATGAGGTCTTAACTGAGCGCCGTGTACAACTGGAGTGGCTATCAAGAATTCGTTATGCAATTAAGAATGAAAAGCTATTTCTTGATATTCAAAAAATTGTTTCGATTCAAGAAGATAAATTTGACCGAATAGAAGTGTTGGTACGCATGAAAGGAGAGGGGGGGGAAGTCATTCTTCCTGGCGTATTTTTACCTCCGGCAGAGCGATTCGGCCTTGCCCATTTAATTGACCGTTGGGTCATTGAGCGTGTTTGTAAGTATTTTAAGGCTTACCCTGACGAATTGAACAGGATTGATGTGTGTCATATTAATATTTCAGGAAGATCTTTTGATCATAATGATTTTACTGATTTTACCCTAGATTTGCTTAGTAAATACCAGATGCAGCGACACAAAATTTGTTTTGAAATTACTGAGACTGCGGCCATTAGTAACTTGATGGAAGTAAGTAAATTTATGAATAAGATGAGGCAGGCTGGCTGTACATTTGCACTTGATGATTTTGGCTCAGGCTTATCCTCTTTTGCTTATCTTAAAAAGCTTGACGTTGAGTACCTGAAGATTGATGGTTCTTTTGTGCAGCACCTCGCTACTGATGAAACCGATAAAGCGATGGTAAGAGCGATAACAGATGTTGGACAAACGCTTGGGAAAATAATGGTTGCTGAGTTTGTTGAAGACCAGCAGTCTCTAGAGTATTTGAAACAGCTTGGCGTTGAATACGTTCAAGGTTATCACTTACATCGGCCAGAGAACTTTGATTTATTTTTAAAAAAACTAGCAGAGCCGCTAAAGAAAAAATAAGCGTTTCAATTCATCACCCGGATTTTTAGCGCGCATAAAGGCCTCACCCACCAAAAAGCTATTGACGTTTTTAGCCTGCATAGCTTTCACATCATCGGAGGTATGGATCCCGCTTTCCGTCACCACAATTCTATCTTCTGGTATTTGATCAAGTAGTTTGAAAGTATTATCCAAAGACACCTCAAAACTATGTAAGTCACGGTTATTAATACCAAGTAAACGAGTATTCAGTGTCAGTGCGCTGTGCAGTTCTTCTTCATTGTGCACTTCGACTAAGACATCCAAGCCCACTTCTTGAGCAATGCCTGAAAGCTCTTGCATCTGGTCTTTGGTGAGACAAGCTGCAATCAGTAACACACAATCAGCATTTATCACTCGGCTTTCATAAATCTGATAAGGAGCGACCATAAAATCCTTTCGAATAATAGGTAGTGAACTTGCTGCGCGCGCTTGTTGTAAATAGTCTTCATGGCCCTGAAAGTAGTCATGATCGGTTAATACTGATAAGCAAGCTGCACCTGCGGCCTCATAGCTCTCGGCAATTTCTGCTGGGATAAAGTGTTCTCTGATTACCCCTTTACTAGGTGATGCTTTCTTTATTTCAGCAATAATGGCAGGTAAGTTAGCTTGTAATTTTTTCTCAATATTCCTTACAAAGCCTCGTGCATCAGGTAAATCAAAGGCTTGTGCTTTGCATTCGGCAAGCTTTAGTACTTTTTGTCTTTGCTCAATTTCTTCCCATTTACGCAACACAATATTTTTGAGGATAGTGGGGGTAGAGTCGAGAGAAGCGCTTGGACCGTATTGAATAGAAGACATGATATAAACCTAAATATTAAGATAAAAATACGTTAGTAAAGTTGGCTAAATCAGATATTTTGGTAATGGCTAAGCCGCAGCCAATGGCATCAGCAGCTCGTTCAACTCCTTCAGAGAGAGAGTTAGCTAAACCGGATGTATAAATAGCTGCACCGGCATTTAAGATAATAATATCGCGTGCTTTTAATGAGCGTTCATCGGTTGCTCTACCGAGTGCATTTTTAATTAGCGCTAAGCTTTCTTCTGCGCTGGTAACACTGAGCCCATCTAGGTTAGTTTCGTTCAAGCCAAAATCACTAGGCGAGATAGTATATTCAACTATCTTGTCATTTTTTAATTCAGTGACGAAGGTTTTTCCAGAGATGCTGATTTCATCTAAACCTACTTCGGCATGAACAATCAAAACATGCTGACTGCCTAAGCGTTTTAGTACTTCTGCCATCGGGCGACAAAGGGCTTGTGAAAACACTCCAATGACTTGATTTGTCACATTGGCTGGATTGGTCATTGGGCCTAGCATGTTGAAAATAGTACGGATGCCCATTTCTTTACGAGGGCCAATTGCGTATTTCATAGCGCTATGATGTGCGGGTGCAAACATAAAGCCAAGGCCG
>CAXBKC010000355.1:0-4572 GCA_963975615.1 uncultured Oleiphilus sp. | reverse complement strand
GAAGAAAAATGGCTACCAAGCTGGGCTGCTTATAAGAAAACTCGCGTTTCAGAGTTTAATGAGAAAACGCTAACTCAATCTGACATGCAAACTAAAGCTCTGGCACGAAACACATCACGAGCGTCTCAAAAGGCAACAAACAAAAAAAGTGCGATATCTACAACAGAACAAAAAAGCAATAATATTGCAAGTTTAAAGCAACAAAAAAAACAACGGCAAAGACAAAAAAGTGACGAAGAATTTCGCACGAAAGGGATTACCTCTGTTGGGGGGTGGGGAAGAAGAAATCAAGGGCGAGAGGCACTCACGGGCATAAGTAAGCCTACTCGAGGTGATATTATTAAATACGAGTTTGCTCGTTTAATAACCAACCCTAATGTTAGTCGTCAAGATATCTTAAAATTAACGACTAAAGAAGCGTATCACGAGTTTACATATGATCAAGCTATCACTATGGTTAAACAGAGCCCATTATATAGAGATATGCTCAGCGCTATTAGTAAGGATGTATCGGCAGAGGTATTGTATGCTGAGATGAAAGAAGGCGCTATTCGCTATGTACCAAATGGACAAACTGATCAGGTGCCACCTTATTCTGAGTTAGTGTCGGCTAAGAACAGGTCACAATTGTTTGAACTGTTAAGTTTCTCTGAGTGTAACGCGCAAACTCCCCCTGATTTCAGTCAGTTTTATAGTAGCTTTTGGCCTCATCAATATGAGTATTTTCATTATTACAATGTAAAAGAGAGTAAGAGTGCATCAGCACCACTAGAAAACTTGATCCATGTGCAGTTCTTACAACGATTATGCGCCAAAGAGCAGTTTGTAAGAGATAAAAAATCACTTAAAATGGGGGTGTTTATAAACGAACAAGCAATCGAGTTGTATGAAAGTGTCCATGTTGCTGAACTTAAAAACGAAGATGGCCAATTCCTCATGTATCAAGAAGATTGGTCACCTGACTGGTTTGCATTCAAAAAGAAGTGGTATCGAGAGAAATATAAACCTCAAGTCGCCTTGTTTGTAGAGACCACTTTGCCTTTTCCTGATATTGATAGAAGTGCAATATTAAGTTCGACGATTTATGCTCCTGTTACTTACGGAGTATTATTAAATGCCTATAAATCTGTTGCAGCAACATTTTTAGGTGAAAATGATTATTGTTCGTTAACTACGGATCAACAAATAAGGATATATTACGTTTACCAATCGTCCCAAAAATCTGCAAACGGCATTTTGGCATCGATTAATCCTTCCAACTCAAGATCCAAAGAAAATGCTTGTTCAAGAGCGATTAAATCGAAATCAACTAATGGCGAACTTACCGTAAATGAAAAAATAGTCATTCAGTTTGAGGATATGCAGTACTATAATTACTGGTCTTTGCGTCCCAATCAGTTTCCTTCGGGCGAGCTGAGAAAGTACTGTGACAAAAAAGCAGGAGTGTCTCCTTTTCAAGGTTTGTCACAATGTGAATACTGGAGTGCCATTTATTATAATGACTTTGAACAAGCCTTTATTATTGATCGTTTGTATTCGTCCTTTATGAAAATTAATAGCCGCCAAAACACGGCCTCAGCTATTTGGGATGCGATCTCGTTTTATAATACGCAATATCAGGATATATATCGTCAATGTGTCAAGCCATCAGCAAAAAAGTATGAATTCAAAGTCGATGTGACAACAAAAAAACAAGGATGGGTTTTTCGGGCTGAAAAAACCAGAACAAACCATTACAGCTATTACGTTAATCCGGAATGGATACCAATAATGAATGAAATTGGTTTTATGTCAGGTAATTATATAAAAGTGATTAAAGATTCGGAAAAACTTGGGAACTTAAAAACTACAGCTTTTGTTACAGCCAAATACATTGCCGGATTAAATCAAACAATGAAAAAGTATGCTTGTAATGATCCCGTTGTCCTACAGTTGGAAACTCGAATGAAATCTTACTATGAAGCGACTAAAAATTACGCTGCGATTTATGGGAAACAACCAGAGACGTTCTGATGTATTTAGAGAGAGTGATTTTGACCAGGCCATTCATATCGGGTATCAGCTCACTGCGGCTTGCCGATAGGACTGGATGGACGTTTTTAAAGCTTATCAAGGAGGCATCAAATAATAACTAAATTTGATTAAATACCTACCTAAACTATAGTTATTACTCGATCGTAAGATAAAAGGAACTTTACTATATTCAACTTATTCTAAAAAGAGCTGGCCCTAATACGGAGATATCCATCAAAGGAGTTTCGCTAACATTCAGGTAACCATGAATCAATTAATATATCCTAGGCTAGCTTCATAGATGTATAAGCCACTTGAACAACAAGTTTACGTTAATTTTTTATTAATGTTCATCTGTAGTCAACTAGCCCAATATTCCTACTGGAGGAATTATTATGTCTGCTCCACAAAAGTCTGGCTCTGGTTTTTGGAATAGCTGGTGGCCTTGGATTATTGCCGGCTTGCTTATTTTTGTGTTTAAAGATGTTCCACTTAATGGTGGTGGAGGCTCTTCTCAACGACCAGTAGGGCAAACCACGGAAAAAGAAGTGAGTGTTGGAGAAAAAGAGCATCGTCGCATTACCTTTAATGTAAATGGCAGTAAACAGGTTTCAGTCGATATTGTATCTTTGAATGGTCAGCCAGTAGATTTTTTCATAGCGCCTTTAAAGGAATACGAAAGAAATATTTACATAGCTAATCTTAAAGGGCTAAAAGGAGCTTACTTGGTAAATGAGGAGATTGTTAAAGCCTCTGAATCAGTCACAGTGCGCGGTAATGGTACATATGTGTTTGCCGTACGGCATGGAAATTTTTCAAACAACCTGTTTGCTAGGGATTATCCACCAGCAATAGTTCATTACAGATTCACAATACGCTAAACCTCTATATGACCTAGTCATCTAAATTCAGTTACCCCATAGTAGCATAGTTAATTTGGCCACTGTTCTATAATAACAGCTGAATTATACCAATTTTCCTAAGTTTCTTCCCACTCAGTGAAATTTAAAAGGTTTAGAGGCAACAAGTGTTCTTCATTAGCTTTTACTACAACACATTCACTAGGCACAGCCTTACCATTGAAGCTGCCCACACGTATATTGATGACACCAGGTAAAGGTAAAACCAATTGATTAAAGTCATGTGAGTGACGAATTGGTTTTGCACTATAAGAGCGAATGGATTATAGATCCTTTCATAATAAGTGAAAATGTATGGTCTTAATTTATCCTGATTTTGTTTATACATAGTAGAGCAATGGATAATAAAGTGAAGTGTTAGTTTTTACTGATACTTTATTTTAAAGTATCTATGACTTCTATGGTGGCAAGTTGGATTATTTATTAAGATAAATTCACGTCTAAATTAGGTCGTCTTTGTGGAAAAAGTTTAAAGAGGGCGTTAATTCAGTTTCAGGAGCTATAGCATGTTAAATAAAAAAAATACGGGTCTTATTGTGGTGGATATTCAGGGAAAGCTCGCTAGCTTAGTTTATGATAGCGAGGTGTTAATTGCGAATTGTGAAAAGCTGATCAAGGGAGCGCAAGCACTAAAGTTACCCATTATTTGTCTTGAGCAAAATCCCGAAAAGCTTGGTGGCACTGTTAATGAAATAAACTCGCTGTCAAGCAGTATTAGCCCAATCACTAAATTTACATTTAATGGCTGCGAAGAGGCTAATTTTATTGCTGCGGTTAAAGCTGAAAACGTTGATACATGGCTAGTTTGTGGTATTGAAGCGCATATTTGTGCATATCAAACAGCACTCGGCTTGTCGGAACGTGGTTATAACGTACAGTTAGTTAGTGATTGTGTATCTTCCCGCACCTTGGCCAATAAGCAACTTGGTATAAGTCGATTGATGAATAAAGCTATTGATATTACGGGCTTAGAAATGTGCCTGTATGAGCTAGTGGCAGATTGTAGATCTGCTGAATTTAAAGCAATACTGCGCTTAATTCGCTAGTTCACACTTTTAACTCCTCAACTGAAAATGCTCGAGATGTTGAATTATTTCGCGCTATTTTAAGTCTTTAATTACCATAAATACGCGAGCCCTAGCGGTGATAAAAAACAATTACTGCTCTTTGGTTTTTCTAGATAGCTTGTTTTTTTTATTTTATGATTTGTCATGAGATTGCTATTTAACTATAACGTGGTAGGGCATGTAACATGAGCAGGAATTTATTGTTTTAATGACTATTAAGGACAGGTGAATGCCTAGAATATTTAGAATGGTAAAATGTATTGCTCAGAGCACGAGTATTATCTGCTTGTTAAGTTAGCGCTGTCGATTATGGTAATGAACAGCGCTTTTTCTGTTGATAATCTTAATTTATAGCGACATAACAAAAGCCACCAGTGATGCACGTTCTGTTTTAGTTAAAGCCATAAAATCAGCTTTACTGCTTTGTGCTTCACCGCCGTGCCATAAAATTGCCTCTTCAATATTATCAGCCCTACCATCGTGTAGAAAACCGGCTGCAGGGTTCACTGTTTTAGTTAAGCCTATACCCCATAATGGGCGGGTTTTCCACTCATTACCTGTAGCCATAAAGT
>CAXBKC010000354.1:0-4608 GCA_963975615.1 uncultured Oleiphilus sp. | reverse complement strand
TGATTCGTGGTAAATAACCAGCGTTTTATGCCAGTCGCTTTATGATCATGATGATCGTGTATTACATCAGTAGCTGTTGTCATAAATAGTTCCCCCTTACTTTCCGGTTGCCGCTTTAACATCTGAAGTTTGGACTAAATCTCCAGTGTTATTGCCCCAGGCGTTACGTTCATACGTAATAACCGCAGCTAGCTGTTTGAATGATAATTGTTTGCCAAATGCCTGCATACTGGTACCGGGCTTGCCATTTACAACGATATCAATGTGTTTTGAAACATCACCTAAAGCAATCGGACTCGCCTTCAAGGCAGGGAAAGCTGGTGGCATACCTAGACCATTAGGCTGATGACATGCGGCACATGCTGTTTGATATGTACTTTCACCCAAGGCCATCGATTCATCCATAGTCATCCGTTCAGCTAAAGACGCCTTTTCTGCTGCCGCAACTGCAATAGCTTCAGCTTTTTGAGCCTGCAACCAGACATCAAACTCAGCCTCTGGCAGGACGTCGACTACAATAGGCATATAACCATGATCTTTACCACAGAGCTCTGCGCATTGACCACGATAAGTGCCAGGCTTAGTAGCGATTGTCCAAGATTCGTTAATAAACCCGGGAACAGCATCCTGTTTTACTGCAAAAGCGGCTACCCACCAAGAATGTATTACGTCATCCGAAGTAATCAAGAACCGCACTTTACGATTAGCCGGTATCACTAAATGCTTATCAACTTCAAGCAAATAGTTTTCACCTTTTACTTCACCCTCACCTGACAGGTTGTCCCATTGCGCACGGGGAGTTGATAAGGTGCTGTAGAATCCAACACCTTGATCAAAATAACTATAATGCCACTTCCATTGGGAACCCGTGACCTGGATGGTTAAATCTGAGTCGTCGTTATTTTCGATATCGATTAAAGTAATCGTAGCAGGGTATGCCATCCCGATAAGGATGATAATTGGAATAATGGTCCATAAAAGCTCCACTTTTGTGCTTTCATGAAATGTAGCCGGCACATAACCTTTAGATTTACGATGAAAGAACATCGACCATGCCATTGCACCAAATACAATCACACCTATCACGGTACAAATATATAAGACCAGCATATGTAAATCATAAACTTCGTGGCTAACTTCGGTGACACCTTGAGTCAGATTGAATTTAGATTCTGCCCAAGCTGAACTGGAAAACAAGGCTACCAACAAAGGCCAACCCAGATTACGACTTTTCACTCAACATCTCCTTTTCTATTTCACGCAAATTCATGACCGATATTGCTTGTTTAGGGCACATAATTCGAAACTGTGCGGCCAAATGGTCACTTACAAGACGCTGTGGTTTTTATTAAATTTGTTAGAAAAATAGTGCTCGCTGTCTTTACAGCTGTAAACGTTTTTTATTATTTTTCAAATTCGGTCGCTAGAATTACTCAAAACTGAGTAAACGTAAAGTATTATATGAGTAATACAGTAAATTTAAAGCTATTAAAAATACTCTTAGGAATCTAGTGTACTTATTGTTATAAGAGATAACGCAATCTAGCTCACGTTTCTTTGAAAAAACTAAAGTCAGCTTAAGAGAAATTCTTTAACATAAACAATGCTAGATAAAACGTACTAAATAATTAACTCTAAGAACCCATTATGTCGTATCAGTTCAAACCTTCTTGGCTCGTAAGTAGTTTCTTTTTTTTTCTAATTCTTGGGCTTGTTAGTCTAGGTTTATGGCAGCTAAATCGCGCTAATGAAAAGATATCACTACAATACATGATAGACCAAAGAAGCAACTTGGATTTACTTTCCTTAAATATGCCCTTCGAAGAATTCGCCCCTTATCAATTAGTTCAAGCTACAGGTCAATATAGAACAAAAGATTCTATCTTGCTCGATAATATCGATTACCAAGGCCTACATGGCTACTATTTGATCACTCCGTTTGAAATTTTGGCATCACGTTCGGTAATTTTGGTGAATCGTGGCTGGCTCCCTCAAGATAAGAGCAGTAAAGATTTACCCAGCTTTAAAACACCCAAAGGCATTATCACTCTCGAAGGACACTTGAACTACCCTCATTCAAAACCTGACTTACTCAGAAATGCAAGTAACCCTTTATCAGCCACACCACCACTTTGGTATTACATGGACATAGAGTTCTTCTCCCAAATAAATGGCTATTCAGCTTTACCTTTGATGCTTAAATTAAACTCTAATGGCCAGACCAACACACTAGCATCGACACCAATTCCTACAGAAGAAATCGAACCATCCCTGATTAAAGATTGGCCAAAGTATGACTCCAATTCCGGTGAGCACTTAAACTACGCAATGCAATGGTTTGCCTCTGCCTTATTTGGATTACTTTTATATCTAAGCTTAAGCTTTAAAAAACAAAGACGGCTTAGACAATAGACACTAGGCTAGAACGACAACTTATTCCAAAACCAAGAGCTCAATAATGACGAACACACTCTTTTATCGCCTATCCCTCTCGGCCACATTGCTAACACTTTGTGTCATTATTCTTGGCGCTTATGTCAGATTGTCTGATGCTGGCTTAGGCTGCCCCGACTGGCCGGGCTGCTATGGCCAAATACTCGCCCCAACCGCTGACCATGAAGTCCATCAGGCCAACCAAGCATTCCCAGAACGCCCTGTCGAAAGCCATAAAGCCTGGAAAGAAATGGCTCACCGTTACCTCGCTTCAACTTTAGGCTTTGTGATTCTAATTCTAGCATTCTTAGCCATTAAAAATAGACGTCAAGCAAACCAGGCTCTGTTACTGCCTCTAGCCTTAGTATTGGTAGTTTGTTTCCAAGGCGCACTAGGTATGTGGACAGTCACCCTGCTGTTGAAACCGGCCATTGTGACGCTTCACCTTTTAGGTGGCATGCTTACCCTTGCCTTGCTAGCTTGGCTCACATTTAGTCAAAAATTTCCTAAAGAAAAACGAATAAAATCGTCACCTAGAACCAAAAACTGGTCAATTTTTGCGCTCATTATTTTATCTATCCAAATTACCTTAGGTGGCTGGACAAGCACTAACTATGTTGCCTTGCATTGCTATGACTTACCGACCTGCCAAGGTGAATGGCTGCCTCCGACTGATTTTAAAGAAGGCTTTAAAGTTTGGCGTGAATTAGGGGTCGATTATGAAGGCGGCGTGCTATCGGTTGAAGCAGGTACAGCTGTTCACATAACCCATCGAATAGGTGCAGTCATTACATTACTGACACTTGGTTTTTTAGCCTTTTTATTAGTTCGAGAAAAGCACAGCCTATTAAAACGTTTATCGGCAATACTGGTTATTGTATTGGCTGCCCAAATCACACTAGGCTTATTGAATATTATTTTAGTCCTACCTCTGGTGATTGCGGTTGCTCATAATGGCGTGGCGGCTTTGCTGTTGATAACCTTAGTAGCCATTAACCGAATCTTGATCAAAACAAAAGACAACACTGTCTGATCACAGACTTTCTTTATAGCGTACTTCCTTTATAATGCCTGCCCTTTATGTGGCAGGTAATTCTCGATGCAAGCAGTTCAAATTGACCAATACGATGCGCTTCTCGCTGATAAAAAACAGCGTATAGAAGTACAATTCTCTCGTTTTGGAATACCAAACCTTGAACTATTTTCCAGCCCTGTCAAACACTTCAGACAACGCGCTGAATTCAAAATATGGCAAACGGAAGATCGTTGCTTTCACGCCATGTTCGAACGCGGATCAAATAACGCTCCTTTTGAAATTACCGACTTCCCTATCGCCAGCGAAGCTATTTCTAAGCTTATGCCGATACTTCTGGAAGAGATAAATCAAAATGACGAACTCAATCGTCGCTTGTTTCAAGTTGAATACCTCAGTACGCTATCTGGTGAAATGTTAGTCACGCTTATCTACCATAGAAAAATTGGTGATGAGTGGATAGAACAAGCAAAAGCGCTTAAAGAGAAACTAGGCATTCATATTATTGGCCGTGCTAAAAAACTACGCATCCTCTTAGATCAAGATCACGTCATAGAAACATTGAACGTCGATGGTAAAGAATTTCATTATAAACAAATTGAAGGCGGCTTCACCCAACCCAACGCTTACGTCAATCAACACATGCTGAGTTGGGCAAGATCTTGTGCCGAAGGCAGTCAGGGAGATTTACTCGAACTTTACTGCGGAAACGGTAATTTCTCTATCGCCTTGGCAGATAAGTTTCGTAATGTCTTTGCGACAGAAATCAGTAAAACCTCGGTCAAAGCTGCTTTTGACAATAAAGAAATGAATAACCTGGATAATGTCAATTTTGCACGCGTTAGCGCTGAAGAATTCACAGCCCACATGAGTGGTGAACACCCACGCCGGCGCTTAAAAGAATGCCAATTAGAAGAAGCTGATTTTCAAACTATCTTGGTCGACCCACCCAGAGCCGGATTAGACGAAGCAAGTTGCGAGATGATCAGCCACTACCCACGAATCATCTATATTTCGTGCAACCCTGACACGCTTGAACAAAATTTAGAGCTATTGAGTAAAACACATAACATTGAACGCTTTGCGATGTTCGACCAGTTCCCATATACCCATCATATTGAGTCGGGCGTTTATTGAGTCAA
>CAXBKC010000353.1:0-4608 GCA_963975615.1 uncultured Oleiphilus sp. | reverse complement strand
AGAATGATGCTCAAAAAGTATTATTTCAAGCTAAGCAGGAACAGCTTACTACCTTAGACTTACTTATTGGGTTGTTTGATTTAAATTAAGCCAAAACGCGATATAACTGTATATAAAATCAACTCATTAGATTAAGCAATCTAGCCAGTAAATATTGATCTTTGTTTAAGGGCAATATCAATTAGCTTTTGTATGGAAAACGAAGGTAAGCACTGTTAAATAGTGCTTTGGTTCTGTCAAACTTTGGGGCAGAAATGAGTTACGGAAAATTAAACATTAGTAAGTCATGAACAACTTCAGATATGGTAAATGGCTTACCTTACGTGCTGGACACACCGGATGAGTTCTAAATTTCTGCCTTACGGTGACTGCGCATCTGATGAAAACACTAAGGCACACCTCTTTAAGGGCAAATCACACAACTTACTTATGGAAGCGCACCGGGCTTGTTCAACGCTCGGGGTTTAACCCTGGCTACGCAGTGCTTAATCCATATTTGTATGGATAATTTTCACGCACTAAGACTAACTATCTTAAAGGTAGGCATTTGGTATGAAAAGAATTATTATAGCGGAAAGCAAAAACCCGAGAGGGACTATCTAGTAGCCTGTCTCGGGTCTTCATATAGATTGCTGCAGGCGCATGATGAATCAGTGGGGCCTAACAACTGCTATAAAAAGGATTATAGATAATAATGGCTGAAAGTCAACAAGCATATCCATACAATGAAGTCATAGAAAATACTAAAAAAAGTAGAGCCGAACATATAGAGATTGAGCTTTCTAGCGAAAGACTATTGCCTTACTTTAATGATGGAAAACAAGACTGGCACATAGCTTTCAACCTCTACCTTTACAATGCTAGGTTGTCTAAAGCATTCTTGTACCCACTTCACATTTTAGAAGTAACCTTACGAAATAAATTACATGAGTTGTTTTGCTCTGTATTCAACGATGATTGGCCAAATGATCCCACCTTTATCGCTATGCTTAATCAGCATAGTTCAAACTCTTTAGCCAAAGCCAAGCAAAAAGTTAACAATCGCACTCCAGAAGATATTGTTGCAGCTCTTTCGTTTGATTTTTGGTCTAACTTCCTTTTCAGACCAGATTATAACGAGTTTTGGCGCTCCAATTACTCTAAATTAAATATTCATCGTCCTAAATTCAAACAGTTCAAGACTAGGATTAACGAAGCTAACGACCTGCGTAATCGTATTGCTCATCATGAGCCAATTCTAAGATTAAACTGTTCAAATCTTCATACTGAAATTTTAACCGCAATTCAATGGTGCTCATTTGAAACGTACCGATGGACTAAAGATCACACAACCGTCCCTGTGGTACTTCGAACTAAACCCGCCCCCACAGGTAACCCACAACCACTACTGGGAACAAAAGCCGACAATGATTTTGCTATAGTTCAAAGTACTTTGACATTGGACTCTCTGCCAGAGAAAACTTTCATTATTTGCGAAGATAAAGAAATTATCATCGCAATGTCCGATATCGGTAGGTATCTTCTATCAAAAAAAGATCAAAACGATTTGATGATAGAACTGCAAGAACACACTTTAGAAATGGTGATAAAGTCGAACCAATTAAGTAAAAATTTTATTGAGTGTAGTCAAAATGAAAGCTATGTACATACCAAGAAAATCTTCAGTAAGAAAAGAAACGGGTTTATTGTTGTAAAAGATTTGAACATGGAGACTCTTGGCGTAATCCAGCAACCTCACAGGCAACTCTAAGACACCTACACCTCAAATGAGGAAGAAGCCTCATATGATATGAGGCTAATTTGGTACAACATGCCCTTAAACTAACATTTATTAGACGGATTTCTTTCGCAATTATACGCAACCAATCAAACCGTTAATCATGCCCCCCCAAAAAATGAGCATGGTCTTATATTCTTTCATCAGATTAGAATTGGTAGGGAAAACATATGCCCCTAAATTTTATAGAGCATTTGTTCTAACGGATAATGGGGCACTTTAGAGTTAGAAAGTGCCGGCTATAACGACATCAGATACTTTCTAACTGGCTAGGGCTACAACCGTTTTAAAGATGTGTAAATTGTATAGGCACTACGATTCCCCCCCCCCTTGTTTCTTCACGTTTACGCTCTTCTATGTGCATTGCTAAAGAAAGGTAAATCAATGCTTCCCGCGATATTTTCAACATCTTTAACACTTTATCGGCTAAATCATCAACAGTTATATACTTCATATACGTAAGCGGTAAATAAACTCCACATACTCAATCATAAAAATAGTTGTCATAGTACCTCACCAATTTAAGGAGGCACTATGTCATCACAAGAAAAACACCAGTATTGGTCTTCATTAATCGAGCAGCAAAAACAAAGTGGCATTAGCATCACTCAGTTTTGCGCTGAGCAGAACATAAGCTATCAAACCTTTTATACATGGGCCAAAAAACTCCGAACACAGCCGGAGCCACAACGATTGCAACCCATCATTGTGACCGATACATCCGTCGTGAGTGAAAACGTTGTCACGCTAACCCTTGCAAATGGTTTGCGTGCTCAGTTGCCAATTCATTTAAGCGCTAGCCAAATCCAGCATTGGGTTGCTGCCCTACAATGACACCATCTGCTCAAGTTTATCTCGTCACGGGTGTCACAGATATGCGTAAGTCTATCGATGGCCTATCGCTTATCGTTGCACAACATCTTGAAATGGACCCGTTTAGCGAATCCTGGTTTATTTTTTGTAATCGTCATCGAGATAAACTCAAAATCTTGTTTTGGGACACTAATGGCTTTTGGCTTTATTATCGGCGGTTAGAAAAAGGCACCTTTAAGTGGCCAAAGCCAACACACGATGGCGCACTACATATCAGCAAGGCCCAGCTGAATTGGCTGTTATCGGGGTTATCTATCGAGCATCACAGAGCACATCGACCAATAACTAACCTAACAGTGTGATCAAAAAGGCGATCACATTTTTATGCTTGAACGATCCTTTTTCGCTGTCACAATAAGGAGAAATGAATACAAACTTCGCTAATAATGACAACACTTCCTGATGATATTGAGCAACTTAAGGCCATGGTACTGCAGCTGCAACAAGCTGCTGACATTGCACAGGCACAAGCGTCATTAGCCAAGGAAGAAGTGCTTGTTGCTCAAGAAGAAATCACCGAGCTTAAAACACAAATCCAGTTGTTAATTGAGCAATTAAATTTAAGTCAATCTAAGCGGTTTTCTTCTAAGAGTGAAAAAGTCGCCAAAGGCACCTTCAACGAGGCCGAGCAACAAGATATTGCTGAGCCATCAACGCAAACAACAAAGAAAACAGGCCGTAAACCGTTACCTGAAGCGCTAGAGCGTGAAGTTATCACACATGAGATTGACTCGCCTTGTTGTGAATGCTGTCAGTCTCCATTACACCAATGCGGCGTCGAAACCAGTGAAGAACTTAAAATTATTCCACAAAAAGTGACGGTTATCCGCCATGAACGGGTAAAATATGCCTGTCGCCAGTGTGAAAAAACACAAACAAGTTCACGCATTATCACCACCCCTAAGCCACCCAGTTTAATCCCTAAAAGTATTGGTAGTGCCGAGGCATTTGCCGCCGTTGTGACGGCAAAATACGTTGATGCACTTCCACTTTATCGCCAGGTGGATATATTAACCCGCTCAGGTATTGATATCAGCCGAGCGACCTTAGCCAATTGGTGTGTGCAATTAGGCATGAAAGTACAGCCCATTATTGATGCAATGCAGTCACAACTGCTCAATGAAAAGCTGATTTGTGCTGATGAAACCACCGTGCAAGTGCTTCGTGAAGAAGATAGAAAAGCCGAAACTAAATCGTATATGTGGGTGTATCGCAGTGGTGAGTTTGTCCAATCGCCTATCGTGATTTATGACTATCATCCAAGCCGTGCTGGCCGTTGCGCGCAAGCGTTCTTATCAGGTTTCTCTGGGTATTTGCTGACAGATGGGTACGGTGCTTATGGCACATTAAAAGATGTCACCCATGCTGGCTGCATGGCACATGTGCGTCGAAAGTTCACCGATGCACAAAAAGCGAGTGCGTCAAAAAAAGCAGGTAAGCCCGAAGTTGCACTGAGCTATATTGCCAAACTCTACGCCATTGAAAAACGCTCCAAACAACTCAGTGCTCTTGAGCGACAACAATTAAGAAAACAAGAAGCGGTACCAATATTAGCGGAGTTTAAAACCTGGCTGGAGAAACAACAGGTACTTCCCAAAGGATATCTAGGTAAAGCCATTACTTACGCCCTAAACCAATGGCCGAAATTATTAACTTATCTTGATGATGGCGATATTAGCATCGACAATAATGTCACCGAACGAGATATTCGCCCGTTTACAACGGGGCGCAAAAACTGGATGTTCTCAACGTCAGTCAACGGCGCGCATGCCAGTGCGAACTTATACAGTTTAGTGATGACCTGTCGCGCGAACGATATCAGTCCATATTATTACTTCAGGCACTTGTTTACCGAGTTGCCCAAGCGTCTACCTACCGACGATTTGACCGATTTAATGCCGTGGAATGTTGATCTAAGCAATATCGATTAACGCTTCACTGCTTCATTTACCGCTTAC
>CAXBKC010000352.1:0-4613 GCA_963975615.1 uncultured Oleiphilus sp. | reverse complement strand
TAACATGAAGCTTAACAATCAACATTCTTCATAGCCATTATTCATATATCGTTATGCGCTCTAATCGAGCTTTTTATTATCCTTACTTTAATTTGAGCTTACTCAAATACTTTCATTAAAAATATAGCTAAACTAAGAGGTAATTAAGTTTATTTTTGAATAGCTATATATTTTGTTACGTCTAGCTACTGGTCGACATAGAGTTCGCAACCCAATGCAATTCTATCCGGCATATAACTTACTCCAACCGGGACAGGCAAATGAATTACGACGACGCTAAAAATTACTTACTGAGTAAGCCAGCTGTACGTGAAGATTATCCCTTTGGTCCTGAAGTGATGGTGACAAAAATCAAAGGTAAAATGTTCGCCACTCTCGGCGTTGAAAAGGAGGTCGGCCATATGAATTTAAAATGCGACCCCGACCAAGCACAAGAACTTCGCGACTTATTTGAATCGGTAAAGCCCGGTTACCACATGAACAAACTTCATTGGAACACCATAATTTTAGATGGTTCAATTCCTCAAGGGGAGATCGAACGTATGATTGATCATTCTTACGGTTTAGTCGTCAAGAAGCTTAAGCGAGTTGAACGGGAAGCTCTGGAAACCAGCTATGGCAAAGATAGCTTATATCGTGATTAATGATATTTAGAGGCCATGATTAAGTTCAAAAAAAGCATTAACCCCATCTCAAAACTGTATATTTTTTCATCACTTTATTGCGCAGACAAAAGAAGTGAATTACTATTCACTTTATACCAGTACTGAGAGATGAGCCGCTATGAATGCACAAAAGATAATAAACGCCGATACTTTCAGCCCTAGCAACGACTATTGGGCCGAAACTCATGCAGTTGAAAACCAGCCTGAAGCCCTAGAAAATTATAATATCTTCGATAGCGACCAAGCCTTAAAGGAAGCTGTATCAATTCATGGTGCAAGCTGGGCAGCTCAAGACCTGAATAAATTTGGTGCACTTTGCGGCTCTAAAGATGTCATCGAATGGGGCCATCTTGCCAACGAAAATAAACCGACTTTATTTACTCATAATCGTCATGGCAAACGCATCGATGAAGTACGCTATCATCCGGCTTATCACCAACTCATGTCGTTATCGATGGAACAAGGTCTTCATTCTTCACACTGGCAAAGTCAGACTGGCGCTCACGTTGCTCGAGCCGCAAAAAGTTTAATTATCTCTCAAATAGAAGCCGGTCATGGCTGCCCGATTACCATGACTTCGGCAGCTATTCCTACCTTGAAACGTCAAGAGAATTTATTTGAAGAGTGGGCACCTAAAATTCTTCATAACAGCTATGACCCTAGAAACATTCTTCATACTGATAAAGAAAGCGTCACCATTGGTATGGCCATGACAGAAAAACAAGGCGGCTCCGATGTGCGCCTAAACACGACTCGCGCCCTACCGATAGGTAAAGGCGGATCAGGCCAGGCTTATGAGTTAGTCGGTCATAAGTATTTTGTATCTGCACCAATGAGTGATGCTTTCTTAGTATTGGCGCAAACGACTTCTGGAGTGTCTTGCTTTCTAGTACCAAGGTGGCGTCCAGATGGCACTAAAAACCCGCTTCAAATACAGCGCCTAAAAAACAAGATGGGCAATGTGTCCAACGCTTCAAGTGAAACTGAATTACGTGGTGCCCTCGGGTGGATGGTTGGCGAAGAAGGCCGCGGGGTGTCTGCCATTCTCGAAATGGTCGCGATGACACGCTTTGACTGCATCACAGGCTCTTCAGCGCTTATGCGGCAAGCTGTCGCTCAAATAACACATCACTGCCAGTCTCGCGTGGCATTCGGAAAAGTGCTTAATCAACAACCTTTAATGCAAAATGTCTTAGCCGATTTAATTCTTGAAAGTGAAGCATCAACAGCGTTAAGTATGCGTTTAGCGCGCTCCTTAGACATGAGTGAACACAGTGAACATGAAAAACACCTAGTCAGAATAGGCACCGCAATTGGTAAGTATTGGGTCTGTAAGCGAACCCCCGGCCACACCTATGAAGCTATGGAATGCATTGGAGGCAGTGGTGTGATGGAAGATAGCATTATGCCAAGACTTTTTAGAGAGTCGCCTATTAATACGATCTGGGAAGGTAGTGGCAATGTTCAATGTTTGGATATGCTAAGAGCGCTACAAAAAACACCCGCGTCTTTTGATGCTTTCATGAATGAGATCCACTTATCAGAGAATAAACATCCACTTATTGCTGACACCTTAAATTCACTACAGAAAGATTTCTCTGATAAAGAAAACATCGAATTTCGTTCCCGCTCTATTGTAGAAAAAATGGCGCTTCTCTTTCAGGCATCAACTCTATTACAATATGGCAATTCTTTGGTCGCAAATGCTTTCTGTACTGCACGATTAAAAAACGAGAATAAAGGCTGGGTTTATGGTACATTGCCAGCCAATATTGACTGTAACGCACTCATTCAAAGAGCCACACCAAATTAACAGATAGTTAATGGTTAAGCATTGAAAGGGAAATAACCACCAAATAGCATAGTTATTCTTATGCTATTTATTGCATTACAAAAAATAGTATCAAAAGTTATATATCGTTTTACAAACCGCTTAGTCACTATGTTTGCTTGATAACTGGCCTATTTCAGCCCTGTGAATCAATCGACAGGGATTTAGTTACTATGCCATTTTTATAAGCAGTCTTATTGTGTTGTGGAAGTAAGTTAACTTAAACTAACTGACCACATAATAATGATAATAATCGCTATTGAATAAAGACCTGTAATATTAAGAATTAAACTTAATGGTTATCAGCGCTTTTTTCCTGCTAAGCACTTATTTATTAAGAGCCTACTGAATTAGTGAATAATTTGGAGCATAAACTATGTCTACTACCTACGATATCGATGAAGTAATCACAGTCGATGAAACTATTGAAAAAGGCTACTTTTATCTAGAGAACCGAAAATTTCATGGCCCTTTCGATAGCGAAGAAGTTGCTTCTTTAGCTGCACTGGAAAATTGTAAATTAACAACGCCTGGCGAATGTCGTGCTATTTATCATGGTTCAGCTAAAAGAGATCAGTCTACTAGACTAAATGAACCAATGAGTGACATGCGTCAAACTGCTTCTGTAGAGTGCCCTTAAGCCTTATCTCAAAGCACTTAAATTAAGTACTTATCCTTAAGTGCTTAATTTAGTATATTAGCTCCAAACCAGATAGGTGGTTTGGAGCCTTTTCATTTCTTAAGTTTCATCACCCTTCTTTAAATACCTCTTATATTTACTATTAGCCACTAAGGCGCTTTCTTTTGTCATGCTTGGACTCAATAAAAACTTATTTCATCTAAAACGTTCTACTATGTGGAAATGCTTAATCGTTTTTTCGCTTATCATTTTTGTATGGCTTATCTATCTAGATGCACAAATACGCTATAAATTTGAAGGGCAGCGCTGGAGCCTACCGGCACAAGTCTATGCTCGTTCGCTCGAAATCTATGAAGGCAAAGCTTTAAACCTTAATAACCTTTTGCAAGAATTGAAGCTACTGAACTATAAGCCCACTTATAAGGTTCAACAAAGCGGGCAATATAGAGTCATAGGTAATCAAGTTGAACTATTTACTCGTAGCCATTCTAAACCTGAAGAACAACAAGCCTCCGAACATATCCGTTTTTCAATACAAGGCGACCAAGTCAGTAACTTGGTAAGTCTAGAAAACCCTGCTCGCACTATTTATTACCTAGAACCTTTCAAAATTGGCGGCATTTATCCTAACGTCAAAGAAGAACGACAACTGCTCAATATCAACGAGTTTCCTGAGCAACTCAAACATACACTTTTAGTGACCGAAGATCGTAATTTTCATTCTCACTGGGGTATTTCACCGACATCTATTGCTCGGGCCATGTGGGTGAATATACAGGCAGGGAGAATCGTTCAAGGTGGCAGCACATTAACCCAGCAGTTAGTTAAAAACTTCTTTCTTACTAGCAATCAAAGTCTCGTCAGAAAGATAAATGAAGCGATGATGTCAGTCTTGCTAGAAATTCATTACAGCAAAGATGTAATTTTAGAAACCTATATGAACGACATCTTTCTAGGGCAATCAGGAAAGTTAGCTATTCATGGCTTTGAAGCTGCCAGTAATTTTTATTTTGGTAAGCATTTAAGTGAGTGTGACCAAGCAGAACTGGCTTTACTGGTCGCGATGGTTAAAGGCCCCTCATACTATAATCCTCGTCGTTTTCCTGCTCGTGCCAAGGCGAGGCGCGACTTGGTGCTATCTCTTCTTCATCAGCAAGAATATTTAACTGATCAGACCTTAGCCATTGAAAAAGCAAAGCCTCTTAAAATTGTTTCCAAGCCTCTGCAAGTCAGTAACCATTACCCTGCGTTTATGGGTCTAGTTAAAAGACAATTACGTGAAACCTATCAAGATGATGATTTACGCTCCGAAGGCTTAAAGGTTTATACGACCTTAGATCCGCAGATTCAATTTCAACTTGAAAAAGCTAGTAAGCGGAAATTAGACCAACTTTCTTCCTCCATTAACCAAGAAAGTTTACAAACTGCAGCCATTGTTACTACTATTGGTAGTGGTGAAATTGTTGGTTTGTTAGGG
>CAXBKC010000351.1:0-4672 GCA_963975615.1 uncultured Oleiphilus sp. | reverse complement strand
CTTAGTTAAAAGACCAACCCGTAATAAATTGTACGGAAGCTTGGTTGGTCCAGAAGGATTAACATTGCCAAGCAGTCAGTTTATTTACGGTAAAAGAGAAAATATAAAAGGAGAAGCCTTTTTAAAAGAGCTACATAGTGAAACTAATTTTAAAAGTGCATTTGATCTTTTTCAACAATCATCAAGCCTTGGTTATGCTGATGGACAAATTAATCTAGCTGAAATGTATATCAATGGATTGTATGTTGAGAAAGATTTAAACAAAGCTATTTTTTGGCTTAAGCAAGCTTCTCTTCAAAGCAGTAAGCCTGCGATTTTAAAGTATGGAATTGTTTGTAAGCAAATTGAGTTATGCAATATTGTTGACTTCTATCAGGAACTAAAAGCTAATGGAGTTAATATAAAAGTAAGAAACTTGGATTTTAAACTTACTAAATAAAGCATAGAGGCTTTATCATCTATCAGTTTAAAGGCAGGTCAACGCCTCCTGAACACTGAAAAAGCATCAAAAGCTATTGATGTGAACTCACATGGCGAAGCGGACTATTTATTATGATAAATCCACACCTAAATTAAGTCTGTTTTTGTCGCATTAGTTACCATGATTAACTTCAATCTATTTTAGTGGCTGGTAATCCCAAACAATATCCTAGTCACACTTGATCTCCCTTTAGAACTCACTTAATGTGACAAACCTGATAACAAACTATTTTGGATTTAGAATGAATTTTAAACTTTTAACCTTAAGCGTTATAGCATTAACCAGCTTTGGTAGCTTTGCCTCAACTTACATACATGTGGGCAAATTAATTACCGCTAAAGACAATAAAGTACAAAAATCCATGACAGTTATTATTGATGATAATAAAATATCAGCAATAAAATCAGGATTTTCTCAACCGGGTAAAGAAGATACTTTAATTGATTTATCAAATGCTACAGTAATGCCTGGTTTAATGGATATGCATACTCATATTACTCAGCAGTTTAGTGCTACTTCTTATATGAATCGCTTTACAAAAAACCCTGCTGATTATGCACTTATAGGCACGTTATACGCTAATAAAACCTTACAAGCTGGTTTTACTACAATACGCAATTTAGGTGATAGCTATAATGTGTCTGTATCACTTCGCAATGCTATTAACAAAGGAGTGGTGAAAGGGCCAAGAATTTATACCGCAGCGAAATCTATTGCAACAACAGGTGGACACGCTGATCCTACAAACGGTAGTGCAAAATTATTTATGGGAGATCCAGGGCCAGAGCAAGGTGTGGCTAATGGCGTAGCTGAATTAAGAAAGGCGGTTAGACAACGCTATAAAGATGGTGCAGATTTAATCAAAATCACTGCAACAGGTGGGGTGTTGAGTTTAGCTAAAAATGGTCAAAATCCCCAATTTATGGATGATGAATTAAAAGCAGTTGTTGATACGGCAAATGATTACGGTATGACAGTGGCTGTTCATGCCCATGGTAAAGAAGGTATGGAACGAGCCATTAAAGCGGGTGTCACATCTATTGAACATGGTACTTACATGGATAGTGAAACCATCGCGTTAATGAAAAAACACGGCACTTATTATGTACCAACCATACTTGCTGGTAACTGGGTTGCCAAAAAAGCCAAAATTGATGGCTTTTTTCCTGATGTAGTTAGGCCCAAAGCAGCGAAAATTGGTCCATTAATTCAAAATACATTTTCTAAGGCTTATAAAGCGGGTGTGAAAATAGCCTATGGTACTGACACTGGTGTTTCAGAACATGGTGATAACGGTGGTGAATTTGCACTCATGGTGAATGCTGGTATGCCTGCGATAGAAGCTATTCGCTCAGCAACTTATCATGCATCAAAATTGCTTCGAGTAGATGATCAATTAGGAACTATTGAGTCGGGTAAATTAGCAGATTTAGTTGCCGTTCAAGGTGACCCTTTAAAAGATATCAGTTTAATGACTAACATTAGTTTTGTGATGAAAGATGGCGTTGTTTATAAAAAATAACCAGATTTGCTATTAGCAATAATAAAGCCGCTCCCATTGATTTATATGTGACTTGTCGTAAAGCATGAAATTATTGCATCAACTGAGTACTTGTTACTCTAATTTGTAGAGTGAACGAAGTTATAAGCTTTTCGATCTTTTAGTCACATTGTCTGAGATTAGTTAGCGTAAATAGTACCAATTACGGCCACTGATGCTCACAAATATCAAAACGTCAATGTCGGGATAGAAGAAAACTTTGAAAATTGAAGCGAGTATAATCTGGATGACTAGCTCAGATATCCGGTATTTCTAACGGTGGATGTAGCCGCTGCCTCTGCGCTTTCAATAACCGCTTTCGAAATCCATCAAATCCATTACATTCATTCTTTGGATAGAATGGAAAGCAGTCACTGAGCCACAGACAATCTTCTTCTTTACCTATTTCTTCATCGACCATGTGATGCGAAGGATCATTGTAAAACAAGATGAGATTAGCTGGGCAAGGGTGGTCGTATCCGTTTCTAGCTAAATTATTGATAGACTCACTAATTTGGGTTTGCCAGTACCCCATGTTCCAGTTTTGGGTTTGCGGTGGAAGGTTGGTATCAATGACAATACATAGCGGTAAACTGTCCTCTTTCTTATACGCCTTTTTCAGCAGGCTCGTAATCCCAACATCTTCCCCTAAAGGCTTATCAGACCCATCAGCAAAGCCTAGAACATTTTTTCTTTGCCTGCACTTTGCTTCAACAGCGATTTCTATTCCTGACTCCTTATCTAATGCAATGAATTCGGGGTGTTTTTTAGTTGAATCAGTCTCGTCTACAAAATTAATTTCAAAGCCAGCAGCAATAAACAAGGCTGCTGTCCAAAGCTCATGCCTAGCAGTTTGAAACGATTTATATTTTAGGAGCCTTTCTTTTAATTTGGCTTCTAGTGTGGCATTGTCGCTGATCGTATGTATGTCGTATGCTAATCTTATCCATGCAGCACCAGCTCCTATTCTTCTTGGTTTTTTTGAATTTAATTCATCAATATAAGCGTACATCCATTGTAACGCAGGATGGCGCTTTTCCATTGGAATTGATTCTTGTCTTATCATGTCTTGCTTCTTTCTCTGAGAATATTTTCTGAGCTTTCTGAATAAGCATCTTTTTCTTGCGACAGCACTGCTCATATCGCTTACCACTTTCGCATGGACAAAGATTTTTTTTATTAATTTTTTTATTCAAGTCTAACCTCCCTGTGGAACAAGCGTTAGTATCCTATAATAAATCCTTTTAATATCGAGCTATAAAGTACCCAATAGCTATTCCTACTACGCCATAAATAAGTCCTGAGTGGACTTTTCTATGTATTTGCACCAATAGCTGAGCAATTGCTTCCATTTCAGATTTTAAATAATGAGTGAGACTAATTTCCTTCTCATTTTCATAATCAGAGTCATCTTCAACACTTAATTTTTTATTGAGTTTATTTACTCCGTCACTTAAATGTTCAATGCGCTTTTCAATTCTATCACTTTGATTTTCTATTTCTTCGAATGGTAGTTCCCCAGTCCACTCGTCTTCAAACCATTCAGGATGCTGGCCTTGCCAATACTCACATCGCGCATTAAAGTAATTGGGTTGGTCCATATGGCTTCCAGGATCTGGAGCGTCCCAGCACACTTTTTTGAGTGCTTCTCTTGCTTCAAGATTGGCGAAAATATTCATGTTATACAATGCTTCCTCAATGTAATCGATAGAATCCTTTTCAAATCCTTCAAGCACATCTTCAGGCTTAACCCATTTCTGATTTCTGTAATATGCTTTTCGTAATGCTAAATCATCTGAACTTTTCAATTCTTTAAATTCGTCTTTAAAGTCTTGAATCATGTTTGCTCCATATGAGCGAGCGTTATCATATGCATCACTGTCATCATTAGTATCTTTTTTCCAACGACTAATCATATCAAAGACATTAACATCGTATGGAGGGTGAACAACCAATACACTTGCTAAATTAGAAAGCACATTTGCGGCTAAAGGGGTTTTAGGAAATGTCTGAAATAAATTCCATCCAGCACTAAATAATTTGTTGTAATCATATTCAGCTAAGCCATCCAACCAGGTAGAATTATATGGCGTGGATATCCTTTTATTTTTATCTGTATAACTACAGCACAAAACCCAATCACGATCATCCATTTTATCAAAGGGTTCTTCTCGCTCATAAAGAGATATGATTATTTCGTCAGGAAGCAAGTCATTAGAAAAAAACGCACGATATAACTCTGTATCATCTTCTAAAATTAAATCATTTAGAACTCTATTTGGAAAATCATCTTCACCTAGAGCCTCTTTAAGTACTTGTGTGCCTGATAAAGTAGCTATTTTTAATTCTTTTTGAGGTCTTTTAAACAATTCAAAGGCAATAGCAGGAGTAGAGCCATAGAGAGCTAGTGCTAAATCGATAATCGGTTCGTTTCGTTCAAGAAGCATTTTTTCTAAATCGCTTCTGTCTTCATCCATAAAGTTTATCTTTGTTCTTCGATTTTTTCTAAGTTCTCTAAAACAATCTGAGGATCAGAATGTCTTAGTAGATACTTTTCTTTCCATAATTCCATATGTTTCTCCTTAATAGCTGATTAGCATAATAACAAACAAGTCAAGTAAATCCATCTAGTTAGATCAAAGAGAAAGGAT
>CAXBKC010000350.1:0-4689 GCA_963975615.1 uncultured Oleiphilus sp. | reverse complement strand
AAAGCCTTCCGACCAATAATACTCCATCTCTTCTTACTCAAACTTATGAAGCAACGCTGAATGTAGTTGGACAATTTCACCAAGATATCTTGGCTTTGAGTGTGTCGCCGTTTGATTAAAAACAAAACTATATTTATTGGGTTATTTATTGTTAGCGTTATCAGAAGATAAAGAGGACGGTATGAACCAAAAAACTATAATCTATGTCGACCTTGATGACACCTTATGCGATTACAAAGGTGCTTTTGAGTGCTTAAAAGAATCTTCGCCTGAAATCGCATTCCCTCAAAGTCAGCAAGGATTTTACGAAGGCCTTAAGCCTTTGTCTGATGCTATTGGTGCGTTTCATTGGCTTTGTAAGCAAGCTCAATTTGATGTGTATATTTTAACCGCGCCTTCCATTTATAACCCTCTTTGTTATTCAGAAAAGCGTCGTTGGGTTGAGCAACACCTAGGGATCGAGCATGTTCATCGCTTAATCATTTCTTACCATAAGAACTTATTGATTGGTGATTACTTGATTGATGATAAAGCAGAGGGGCGAGGTCAGGAGTCTTTCGAGGGAGAGTTAATTCACTTCGGCGCAAGTGGTTTGAGAACTTGGCGAGATATAAAACGGTATATATCAAAGCATATTTTATCCAGAGCCAACTCAAAGATGCTTCCGCATAATCAGCATACAAATATTTTATGCTTTAGATCATTCGATATGAGAGACCATTTTCCTGAACCTGTTGAAACATTTATGCAAGCACTCGAGCTGCTTCAATCAGACAGAGCGTATTTGCCAGAGGAAAGCTCAGAAATTGTCTGCTACTTGAAAAATGGTGAAACCTTGAAAATCCCTCAATCGTTTTATTGCATCGATGTGCCACGATTTAATAGTGAAAGTGAAGCTAGAGAATGGCTATTAGAGAGAAATGAAGATATTGGAAATGAACCATCCTGGGCTGGATTTGGTTTGGCTATCGCTAATGCTAGCTTGTCAATTGACGAACAAATAATGAAAGCATTGGCATATTCAGATAAAGAGATCATAAGCTCAACAGAAAATGACCGTGTATATGAAGAAGTTAATGCTTGGTTGAATCAATCTATTGATGCATTAACAAACGTAAAACCATCCGATGTCGGGTCTAACAACCTTGGTCGTCTTAGAGTTGCTGCAAAAAAATACTATTTAGACAATGATCTCAATGCGCCATTAAGCTCAGAAGAAATAGAGAAAAATGCAAAAGAGCTCAAGGAAACGATAGCTTTCTTCAAGGCGGGTTTCGAGGATTTAAAGAATCCTAAACGATGGGTGATTACGACTCGAGATTATGCTTTGAGCGGCATTACTGGAAATGCTTATTTTGATGTGGTGAATAATAACTGGCTATCCAAAATATCCGATGCAGCCTGCATTAAAGATAAACAAATCGCCGATGCAATCATAGGCTCTTTTGGTGAAGACAGTTTTGCCAGTGTCATAGAGCATTTTGTTAGCCAAAAAGAACTTGCAAAGTCAGCCATCAAAATAGAAAACGATCCTGCTGTTATTTTTTATCATCCAGAGTCAGAAACCTATTTGTATGAAGAGATTAATAGATTTAGTGATTATAAAACTCATGCGCTCATCTCACTAACCAACCCTGTCCAATTTACCATTCAAAGGAACCATCCGGGTCAAAATCAGTTATTTGTGAGTATCCCCGATATTGCAATGGATGCCCTAGCTTTGGCATGGAGTAATCATCGTAAGAGCTAGATGCTTTCGTATGAATTTTCAATTAAACGACCTGATTGACATAAAGCTGAGCGATTAAAAGATGAGAACAACGATAGAAACTGATGAAAACGGCGACCTACTTTTAAATATTCCAGCGGAATTAATCGACTCAGGTCTTTTTTTGGAAGATGACGAGGTGTCTATTTGTGCTAAACAGAGATGTATTGAAATTAAGAACATGTCCTGCATTCAGATGAGAGCTTCACGATTTAGACGTAATTTAAATAGCATCTTGCGAAATATAGACAACGATCAACATCCCCTGAACAGAGTCTTTGTAACTGGAGGGCGTTCTAATTTTTGGGTGATTCCTCATGATAAAAATAAGCAGCGAGCCTATTTTAGTGACAATAAGGAATCTAACTATCGAGATAGTGCAGAAAATAATGAGTAACATGAAAATCAAAGTTGACCCAGTAATCGTCAAGCGTTTATTGATGCGTATTGACCCCTTATTCTTTACGTATGAAGAAAGTAAGCAGAATAAAGAGCGGCAATCATACTTCTCCAAGCATTATGACGTGGTTACTGAATTTCTATTCAAGCACGTATTAAAACTTGTATATGAACAGGATGCAGAAATTGAGGACACACTTACTTCAATGCAATTGGGGATCCTAAATGCGTACGTTACTGCTTTGACGGGAATAGGCAAAAACTCATTTGTTTTTAATGAATTTCAAAGTAAGGACTTTGATTTAACACGCTATTCAACATTATATGATTTCGATTTTCAAGAATTTCATTACCAACAGAATGCATTTAAAGAACACAGTGATGAAAATTTCATCGAGAAACCGTATCGCCTGCATCTAAACCACAATTGGGTAAGATTGTTCGACCTTGAAGGCCATTTTCGTTATTCAACGCAATCAAGTCTTAGTCATCATTTAATAGATAAACTATCAGAACATGCATCAGATAAGGTAGACCAACTCATTCCACACCACTTTGTCGAAGGGCCTGATAATGATAAAAAAGTAGAAGGTGGTTATCTCTATGATTATAGACTAGATGCAAATGGGCTTGAGCAACAATTAGACGAACTAAAGTCGAGATATAGAGATTATCTAGGTGAACTAAAGGCCCAATTAGATGATGCTTTTGATGAAGATTCAGAATGTGCTGTCTATCTTCAAGAGAGTGATATTGAAACGGAACATCACCTAAATGTCATTATTAAAAATGCACATACTGCGAAATTCATTACCTTCAAAAATTATTTACAAGATTGTCAGCAATTTTTAAAAACTAATGAACAGATTGAATGTTTGTATCAAATAGAATTGAAAAAGCTCGATAACTTTATCAATGATAACTATCACGATGTGATGGAAAACTTAGATACCAAGATAATTCTACTAAAGCAAAAAACTAAAATAATCTTATCGCCAGATGCGATTGAAGATATGGCTAAAATTAGAGATGGCGACGAGAAATAGATAAAACAGATCACTTTATTACCCTAAAACTCGAAGAAATTATTATGACAACTATTGCATTACATAGTGACCTGCATCTTGAAAGGCAATGTCTTCCGAAAGATTGGCTCACAAATGTTCCTGACATTTTGATCTTGGCAGGAGATATCATTCAAATTGATGAAAGTTACCAGTTCCTGACCTATCTTGAAAAAAAGTATGAATCTACTCATATCATTTATATCACGGGGAATCATGAGTATTACGATATTGAAGATATGCTGGACGCTGAGAAAACCTTAAAAAAGATGCTGAAAGACCACAACCGCATCCACTTTCTTCAAAATGACTCTATAGAAATTAATGGCATGCGTTTTTTAGGGGCGACAGGCTGGAGCAGAATGCTTAGCCTAGGAAAAGAGAAGCGACTCGAAGCCAAGAACTCTGTTAGGTATTCAATAAACGATTTTCATGTTATTGGTTATAGAGATCGAAAATTTACAGTAGATGATTGTATTGAACTGGGTGAGCAACAATATGCTTGGCTGAAGAGAGAACTTAAAAAACCTCCGAGTTGCCAATCTACTATTGTCGTTACACACTTCGCGCCCAGTTTGTCAGTTAGAAATACCAGGTTTCCACATGATGAGATGAGTGCCTATTTCTATGCCTCGTTTGACGATCTTATCGAAGAGTTTGAACCAGATATATGGATGTTTGGTCATACCCATGCAAATTTTGATATTCAAATGGGTAAAACACGTGTTATGAGTAACCAGAAAGGGTATGGAAGAGAATGCAATGGTTCTTATCAACCTGATTGGATAATAAATATATAACTGAGCCTACTTAAATATAAGCTGTTCACAGCTCATATTCGCCATTATTTATAGCCATTAACAATTAACATAACGAAGGCCTGTATGTACATTAATCCCGATAAATTATTCGAGCAATTCGAGACAATAAGAAATTCAGCATCATTCAGAGATCAGTTGTTTGAATTTAACGTCTACGTGTATCAAGACGGCAGTCATTTAATAAATAATGGCATCTTAAGAGTTTCAAAAGATGGCAAACAGGAATTAGGCGTATTTATAAATGGGTCGTTCAGTCTTCACACCAATACATCTTAGATCTTCTCTATCTAGCCGAATGCTTCTGGCTTCGAAATTCATCTTTATTAAACTGCATTAGTGAAGCACCTGAAGTTACGGGTAAATCAAATAACCCAAGTGCCAACATAGATTGAACGCTCCATCTATGATTAAACAATTCTCGACAAATTGATCCGTATAGAGACTGGACTTGTTTATTTTCAGTTAACATTCTGGCAGTGTGTTCAAATAGATCCCATAAGCTGCCCATATTGATCTTTATTGTTGTATGTATTTTGAAGAGGTATTCCTATAACGAAAACAATTGAAAGAGATAAAATAAAATCAACTGTAACAAAATCAACTGTATCGGCTCGGACGTGATCTTTCAGCTTTAAAA
>CAXBKC010000349.1:0-4693 GCA_963975615.1 uncultured Oleiphilus sp. | reverse complement strand
CTAAACTCGTGGCCAGTAAAATATTTTCAGATTATCGATAACAGCAATAGCTTGATCACGGCCACCAACAATTTCTAATGTGAGCATGCCGCCAAAACCATACATTTGACGTTTGGCAAGTTCATAATCAGTGAAAGAAGCCAACCCTAGGTAAAGCAAGAGTTTACATTGAAACATCTTCTTTTATGAACCTACAAAACAAGCACTGCCTTATAAATATTATAACTTAGGATTCAGATTTATCATCAGCTGCTATCGTTTTCGCGGCAGAGTGAGCCCATTTCCCACCTGATCTGAGCGCTTTATAAATTGAATCCAGGATCTGCTTATGCGTTGCCTCTATTGGGTCAGCAATTTGGCTCACCAAAGGTAACTTTTGTAAAATAGAAAACGGTTCATCGGCAATTGTATAATGCATGGTTTCAACCGTTTCCAAGGTTTTCTCATAAGCACTTGCTAATAAGTCAATCGAGCCGGCAACGAGGTCTTGCGTCGAAATATCATACTCATTTCTTTCGAGATAAGGCTTTTTGATTGGTGAATATATTTTGATCGGCGTATCAGCCAATGAAGATGCCAGCAAAGAGTCTTCCTCTAGCCATATTTTTATCTGCTGATACACGCGTTTTGAATTTGCCAAGTGCATATGTACAACACCGTCAAAATGCGCGTTACGACAATTTGGCGGTGCCGATCTTGGGTTGGCACTTTTTTGCCTAACCAAACTATCTCCAACCAATTTGTTCATAAATTTATTTTTCTTGGAAACAGCACCACTTATAAAATAATGACCGGCATGCTCGGTAAAACTATTGCAGACAGTTTGCTCTGCCTGGCTTGCTTTATTTAAATAGCGTAAACCGTCTTTGAGATCCTGTATACCTTCACTTCTTGAATCCACCCAGTCAGCCCAATGACTCACATACCCCTTAGGGAAATTCCTTAATACCTCGCCTGCCAGATGACCAAATTTTTCTAATGGCGATCCTTCATGCGGGGTACCGATGTAAAAACATTCACTTAATTTTTTACGCCATTCAGGTACGACTTTAGCTTGCGTTGCCATTGCTTGAGCATAACGAGTCAACAATCCCCCCATGCTAAAGCCAACCAAAACAAGCTGATCTATTTCGATAGGGTAAACAGCAAATAGTTTTGTCAGTAAAGCCGAAAGTTCTCGTGCATTCTTTTCGAGCGTCAAGCCCGTGTTATAGCGTAGAAAGAATGGCGTTAAACCGAAATCTTCTTGCAATTTAGAGCCGTAGTTTTCATGAATATCGTTACCATCAGAATCAAAATGGCTATCTATGTAGCTGTCGACATATTCATCAAGGTTTTGTTTAGAAGGTGTTGGCTTAACATTTTTAGCAACGGCTCTATCAAAATCCCAGACGGTTTCAAGGTTCGTTAAACCATGTACCAAGACAACAACTTTATTTGTTAGCGGATAATCAACTTGATGCGCTAAAGTCTCATCTAAGGTTAATGCTTTGAAATTGTTATAAAATGCCATTTTAATGGCGAGAGGATTATTCTGTTTTTCAAGATAATCTCCGATCACTCCATTCAATACTGACCGTCCTAAACGCCCCCATTGCCGATGTTTAAGATTCCCCACTCCTTGCTTTAGCTCGGAACCATTCACATCAAATTGCGATATTTCAGTCATACCAACACCTCAGAAGACGAACATTTAGACTGGCGAATTTTAAACATGACCTATATTTAACTCATACTCAATCTTTTTAACTTTACTTATTATATTGCCTACAAATAGAGTATAAAAACTAACTATTCAAGTAAGGGCGTCTTCCTTGAGAAGCTATAATTAAGGTAAGCTTAGCCCGCTTAAAATAGATACTCTTAAGGCTATTCCCAAACATGGATCAAATAAAGATAAATACAATTTGTATTCTACGGCTTTCAGCCATTGGTGATGTTTGTCATGCCGTTGCTGCAGTCCAAGCCATTCAAGCAGTTCATCCACATGCGTCAATCACATGGATCATAGGAAAAATAGAGCATAAATTACTCGAAGGTTTACCTGGTGTTGATTTTATTAAGTTGCACTTCGCGCCAATATCGCCGCCAAAATTATTCCTGCAAAACGAAAAATTGGTTATGACTGGCAGCGAGCAAAAGAGCTCCACACCTTATTTACAAATGACCGAATCAAAGCTCAAACCCAAGCGCACGTCTTAGAAAGTTTCTTTGCTTTTGCAGAAAAGCTAGGTGTACCTGAATCAGCAAAGCATAACCTTAGCTGGAACATTCCTGTTTCCCCTGAAGATATCCAGTTTTCTGAAACTCATATTCCTACCGACCAACACACTTTAATTATTGCACCTTCGGCCAGTAAAGTAGAGCGTAATTGGACAAGCGAAGGTTACGCCAACATAGCCGATTATGCCGCAAGCAAAGGCTTTGTAGTACTACTTTGTGGCGGACCGTCCGAGGATGAAAAACAACTAGGCAGCGACATTCAAGCAAAGGCTCAAGCGCCTTTAATAAACTTGGTTGCCCAAACCAGTTTGAAGCAAATGCTCGCCCTTCTTAACAGAGCAAGCATTGTGATTGCCCCTGATACAGGGCCTGCACACATGGCAGTCACTCAAGGCACTCCCGTCATTGGGCTGTATGCACACTCAAACCCGAAACGCACAGGGCCTTATTTATATCAGGATTATGTGGTCGAGGTTTACCATAAATATCTACTTAAGCAATACCACAAGACGGATAGCCAGCTACCTTGGGGAACTCGTGTCAAAGGAAAGGCTTTAATGCAGGATATTTCAATTGATTCAGTCATCGAGCAATTCGACAGAATTTGTACTGATTTTAAATTACTCTGTGATAATTAAACTGTGAACATAAACACTTGGCAGCGATCAACTACCAAGTGTTTTTCTTACTGAAGTATTGATTAAACGTTGATTAAGATTTCATTAACAAATAATCAAAGGCTGCCAAGGATGCTTTTGTCCCTTCACCCATCGCAATCACGATCTGTTTATACGGCACCGTAGTCACATCACCACAGGCAAAAATACCCAACTCTGATGTTCTGCCACACTCGTCAATTTTCACCTCGCCATATTTAGTCAGATCAACAATATCTGTCAAGAAACTACTATTAGGTACCAAACCTATTTGAATAAAAACACCTGAAAGCTCTTTTTGAAGCACTTCTTCGGTCGCGCGATCCTGATACTCAAGGGCAACGACTTTGCCGTTGTCTGCAAGAATCTGTTTGGTCACCACATTTTTGATGATGGTTATGTTATCCCTCGCTTGTGCTTTCTTGACCAGAACGCTATCTGCTTTTAGTTCGGGCATAAACTCAAATACAGTCACTGATTTAACGATACCAGCTAAATCCAAGGCAGCTTCTATACCCGAGTTACCACCACCAACTACGGCAACATCCTTACCTTTAAAGAAAGGCCCGTCACAGTGTGGACAGTAAGCAACACCGTTACCGATATTTTCTTTTTCGCCAGGCACGCCTAGCTCACGCCATTTCGCTCCAGTCGCCACGATCAAGGTTTTAGATTCAATTACTTCGCCTGAACTTAGGTGTATCCGCTTAATATCGCCCTTCTCTACCTTAGTGACTTTCAAATGAGATTTAAGCGTGATGTCATAATCATCCATGTGGGCCTGAAGCGCGTTAGTTAACTCTGGCCCAGTTGTTTTTGGTACAGAAATCAGGTTTTCAATTCCCATGGTGTCTTTTACTTGGCCCCCAATACGGTCAGCAATCATGGTGACTTTCAAACCTTTACGGGCACTGTAAATAGCTGCAGCAACACCAGCAGGGCCACCACCAATCACCGTGACATCTTGCAAGGGCAAAGTAGGTTCATCACTTGAGATACTCAGCGGAAACTTCTCGATCAATTTTTCTAGCAAGGTCGCTTGGTCAATTTTACCGTTGGCGAATACTTCACCATTCAAGTAGACCGATGGTACACCTTGGATATTTCGCTCTTCAATGAGGTCTTTGTATAAACCACCATCAATCATTTCTGTTTTAATCTTCGGGTTGATCAAGGCAAATTGGTTTAATGCCTGCACGACATCCGGACAGTTATGACAGCTCAAACTAATGAACACTTCAAAGTTCAACTCTGCATCAACAGCCTTGACCATTTTTTGAATACTTTCATCCAGCTTCAATGGCGTGCCAGATGAATTCAATACAGCCAATACAAAGGAGTTAAATTCATGGCCACTTGGAATACCTGAAAATCGAATACCGGTATCCTGACCATCGGCTTCTATCAAGAAGCTAATAGGGCTGCGTAGCTCTCTTGCGGTATCTCTTTCTTCTAGAGAAATATTCTCAGAAACCGAAGCGAAGCTTGATAAAAATTCTTTGAGTTCAGACCGTTTAGCATGATCACCTGTCTGCAAAACCAGATTCACCGTATTTTTCATGCTCTCGGTGTATGTTTTTAGTGCTTGTAAAATATCATTGGATAACATGGTTTTGCTCCTTACACTGAATTTGCTGAGCTATGGGGTCAGACCCGTGGGGTCTGACCCCAAGAGTTGTTTACCGATAGCTATTAAATATTTGCCACAAAAAAGCCCCAGCGACCATTTGATCGAACTGGGGCTTTTTGAGATAGACCCCTTCTAAGCTAGTGCTTTAATGACTTGATAATGTGCTAGTTAGTAGGGATCAAAA
>CAXBKC010000348.1:0-4730 GCA_963975615.1 uncultured Oleiphilus sp. | reverse complement strand
GTATTAAACCCGTTTCGAATGTTTGAGTCAATACCTTCTTGTAAAAATATACGAAATATTTTCAAGTTTATTTAGAAGGTGGGACATAACCTTCGGCCTGTTCGAATTCTTCGTTATTTAAGAACTTTTCCATTTGGCTTTTGAGGAACTTTCTATCATCTGCGTTCATCATATTTAGCTGTTTTTCATTGATCAGCATGGTTTGATGTTTTTGCCATTCTTTCCAAGCTTGCTCTGAAATATTATTGTATATATCTTGACCAGCTTCACCTGGCATCATCGGTCTATCCAAGCCTTTTAATTCTTTTTGGTATTTACGACAAAATACGGTGCGGCTCATACTTTTCTCTCTGTTAGCTTTGCTTAACTAAAATAAGTTAATTTAGTGATTTTAAATATTTAGCGATGGGTGCTGGAAGTCCTATGGTATGCAATTGTGATTTCTCATACCAGTGAAACGATGAATCTTCTTCTATTTGATTTTGAATCATAATTTCTGGGTGCAATATGCTTAGTTTTAAGGGCTTCATTTCGAGCTTGAAGTGGCTAAAAGTATGCTGAATGGATTCATCCATTTCATCCAAAACCAGTTTTATTTTGAACTTGGTTTCTATAGCCTTGTGGGCTTCAGGGTGTGTTAGCTCGGCATTGAATTCAGGGAGGCTGTATAGGCTTCCCCATATTCCTGTTGGCGGGCGCTTTTCTAGGAGAATTTTTCCTTTATGCTCTATTAGTGCAATCCAGGTTTCTCTCTGAGGAATGGTTTTTTTAGGCTTGGATTTAGGGAGTTGGCTTTGTAAGGATTGATCAAAGGCAACACAGCTTTTTGTAAAAGGGCAGAGTTCGCACTTTGGCTTGCTTCTTGTGCAACAGGTTGCGCCTAAATCCATGATCGCTTGGGTGTAGTCATCGTTCCTTTTTGTCGGTGTGTGTTGCTCGGCTAGTTCCCATAGTTTGATTTCGGTTTTTTTTTCTCCTGGCCATGCTTCTATTCCATGAAAGCGGCAGAGAACGCGTTTCACGTTACCATCTAAGATGCAGGCGCTTTGTTTAAAAGCGATGCTTAGAATGGCGCCTGCGGTTGAGCGGCCTATGCCAGGAAGCTTCACTATGTCTTCGTGCTTGTCTGGAAATTGGCCCTTAAATTCTGTCACGACAATCTTGGCAGTTTTATGTAGGTTTCTTGCGCGGGCGTAATAGCCTAAACCTGCCCAATGCTCCAATACGCTATCTTCAGAGGCTTCAGCAAGGCTTTCGATGGTAGGGAAGCTTTGCATGAAGCGTTGATAGTATTCGATCACGCTGCTGACTTGAGTTTGTTGGAGCATGATTTCTGACACCCACACTCGGTATGGGCTTTTTTCTTGCTGCCAAGGCAGGTCTTTTCGACCATGACGATCAAACCAGTTTAATAATTGTTCTGAAAATAAAGAGCTTTTGCTTAATAAATGCTGACTCATTTTAAAAACTTATTGAATATTGATTTTACGGATTCTTTTTTATCACCTAGGTGTTTATCTAGCGCACGATCAATTTCTTTGGTCGCTTTTCGTTTACCTTGCTCAACAGCCAAATTTTTCGCCATATCGCCCAATCTAGACGTATCTAGCTTACAAAGTTCAGCAGGTGGTGTGTCGAATGCGCCTTGGCATTTTACGGGGATGCCGATTTTGGTGACATTCTCGTTTACTCGACAAGCATTATCGCCTAGTTCTCCGATCACTTTTAACGTCGCTAGAATATTGATGCCATTTTTAGCTATATCAATAGAGCCTTTGCTATCGGCATGTATGCCTGAGGTGATTAGGTCAAAGCGGGTATCTAGTATTTCATTCTTAAGCGAAGCACTACCTTTAAATGTATTGAAAGGCGTAGCTTGCGGCCAGGTCGATGTATCTACAGTTTCTTTATTGATGAGCGCAAAACCCTTGCAGGTGAGAGCATTTAAACTTAGCCCTTCAAAAGCGCCTTTATCTATATGAAAATCAACATTGCTAGTAGCAGATTTTTTTAGCGTATTCATGTAATTACCAGACATATTGGTTTTAGCGTTGAGGTTTAATAAACCGGCAATGCTGCCATATTCTTTTAAGGCTTCGATATTTAAGGTATCGAATACCGGTGCTAAATTAAGATCCTTAATACTTTGTTCACTGGCCCAAAGTGGTTCTTTGTTTTGTACATTGATGCTTACTTTGCTGGAATAACTTCCATCAAATAGTTTGCCGCTTAGGGTTTGTGTTAGCTTTCCATCTTTTGCGATAACAGCGATAAGTACTTTTTTAGTTTCAATATTTTTGATGCTGATACTGTCTTGCAGAAACTCTATATCTAAATTGAGT
Source organism: uncultured Oleiphilus sp. (assembly GCA_963975615.1). Taxonomy (GTDB): domain Bacteria; phylum Pseudomonadota; class Gammaproteobacteria; order Pseudomonadales; family Oleiphilaceae; genus PZPK01. The sequence goes on along the minus strand of CAXBKC010000348.1, from coordinate 2,388 downwards.
GTTTTCAATGTTTCAATAGGCAGTAGAGCTTGATCTGTATCTGATTGAGCTGTTTGGGTTTGTTCAGGTTCTTCTAGCGCTACATCGGTTTCTTGTATGTCACTCTCAGGTGGTAAGTAATCATCAAGATTAATTTTGTCGCCTTTTATGCGTACTTTTGATGCACTTGTGTCCAGAGAATGGCTGACTTCACCTAGCCACTTGCTCTTGTCTAAGTTGATACTCATGCCTTTAAGTTGAAGTATGTTTTTCTCGAGGTTGATGCTTGAAGACAAGCTAACTTTTTCAAGCGCCTCTTTACTCTGCATTTCTGGCAGAGCTATGTTTAAGCTTTTTAAAAATTCTTTAAGTGAAAAGTTAGGCACTTTAATATCGGAATTGACGCTTAAATCTTTGCTGTAGTTTCGGATTTTTGCTTGGCCTTCAAGGGCTAAATTATTGAGTGAAATCAATAAGGAGGACATGTCGACAGATTCTGCTTTGGTATCTATGTCGATGTTTGATACAAGGTTCAGATTGATCACTTTTTTGCTGATAGTCGGTGCATTTACTTCATAGCTATTTTTCAAATCTGAAAGCGTAAATTTAGTTAAATCTTTCGAAGCAAAAAGACTCGCCTTCAAGGTGGAGTCGATATTTATCTGGTTCTTGGTTTCGCTTAGTGAGTAAGAAAGCGTTAGGGGAAATGTTTCACCTAAAGTAATGTCAGTTAGTAAAAGATCTAAGGGTTTAATATTGAGGTTGATTGCTTGCGGGATAGATTCAAAATGAATATCTGTATTGCTTAACTGAAGAGACTTAACTAAAAAGTTAAGTGAGCTATTGTCGCCTGTTGCGTCTGAAGTTTCGGAGTTTTGTTCTTGCTCATGTGTTTCCTGTTCAGGGGGGTGAGAGTCTTCAGTTGTTTTAGGTGGTAAAATATTACTCCAGTTATTCTCGGTCTCGCTTGTTTGGACTAATTCTAGCTTCAAGCCATCAAGTAAAATAGTGTCAACCTTGGGAGTGCCTGAAAAAAGTGACCAGAAATCGATACTAGCAACAATTTTATCTGCAGAAGCAAAGGGTGATTGGCTCTGATCTAAAATCTTGAGTTTATTGATTTCGAGGCCAATAGGGATAAGTGACCAGCTAAGTGTCTCATCAATTTTAAGGTTTAGACCGACCTGATTTTTAGCTTGCTCTTCGATGGTGGGTTTAAAATCATTGGCATCTTTAAATAGAAATACACTTAGTAGGGCGCCAATAATAATGAGTGGAATACCAATCAGGCATACTAGGGTTATTTTTATGGCTCTACTCATGTCTATCTCCGTTGTCTGATTAGCAAAAGCTGGGGTTATCCTAACATGGCTTTTTGTTGTCGAACTGTTTATTATTCTCTTCAGTTTATAGATGTAGAATATTTGTTTAAAGTAGTCCGTCAGAAAACGATTTTAGTAAAAATAATCCCTTTATAGGGTTAAATTTAAATAATAATACTGGGGTAGGATATGACCGTTAAAGTAAGCATTGAATTAGATCGCAAATTTTCCGTTTCAGCAGACAAAAACACAGTATTTGCATTACTTGCTGATGTACCTGGTTCTGCTAGTCATTTTCCTAAGGTGGAAGCTTTGACAGATCTAGGTGATAACAGCTTTCGCTGGGAAATGGAAAAAGTTGGCTTTGGTGATCATGCTATACAGACTGTTTATGCCTGTGTGTATAAGCCTGATGAGTCGAATGGTGTGATTACTTGGTCACCTATTAAAGGTGAAGGTAATGGGGTTGTATCTGGTGCTTGGAAAATTACAGAAGGCGCTAATGGTACAGATGTTCACTTTAAAACATCTGCTGATTTGACGCTACCTTTACCCGGACTACTTAAACTAGCGATCAGCCCAGTTGTTAAACATGAATTTAACAGTATGGTAGATGAGTATATTGATAATTTGAAGGGTGTTTTTGCATAAGCTTTAAACGCTAAGAAGTAATTTGTTTAATGATATATCCCTTGGAGGATGAAATGGCTGAACGTAAGGCCCAGGTAGAAAGAAATACACTAGAAACCCAAATTCAGGTGAGTATTAACTTAGATGGAAAAGGGGATGCTAAATTTGATACAGGTGTGCCGTTTTTAGAGCACATGATGGATCAGATTTGTCGACATGGTTTAATCGATATAGAAGCTACTTGTAAAGGTGATTTACATATTGATGAACATCATTCGGTTGAAGATCTAGGTATTACTTTGGGGCAAGCATTTGCGAAAGCAGTGGGTGACAAGAAAGGTATTCGTCGTTATGGACATGCCTATGTGCCATTAGACGAAGCGCTTTCTCGTGTTGTCATTGATTTTTCAGGGCGACCAGGTCTGGAGTTTAATGTTCCTTATGTAAGGGGCTCGGT
>CAXBKC010000347.1:0-4750 GCA_963975615.1 uncultured Oleiphilus sp. | reverse complement strand
ATTTTTTATCGCTTCAATTTCTTTTACAGATTTGTTGAATAAAGTCATTTATCAACTGAGCAAAATCGCATCTCTAGAGTCGGGATTTATCTCTTTCCATCGTTTAATTAATGTCGTGACACATGGGTTACCCGCAAGCTGATTCATACGAACCCAATCAACATCTAGCAAATCAGCAAGTAATTCGATGTCCAATTCACCTTTCAAGGTGTGCCATTGCCGGATGCTTGGCTGTCTCATTAACTGAGCTTTTGGAGAGGTTAATCCACCGACAACAAAATACCCCTTTTCTTTGTCGTACCATATGCGTTGAATACCCGGTATGTTACTCATCCAGCGTTTGATGTCGTTTAAAGGCTTATCGAAGAATCGAGATAACAAGGTATCTAAACTACCGCTGATTGATGTATCTTTTTTCTTTCCTCGCTTATCTAACCAACGCTGAATAACCTCTTTTTTTACCTGATAGTAAGTCACCTTCGTCTCATTTTGCTGATGAAGCGAAACTAATTGTTCTTGCCATAATTCAACTAATTCGGGTAACTCACTTTCAAATCGCATTGTTGCCTTTTGGCTGGATAACACGCCATCATCACTCAACTCTTTGACAATATTGAGCAATACTTCACTATCTGGCAGAACCCAATCCGTCAACGGATAAGGCTTCTGTTTCTTGGTTAAATCCGAAAGCGCATCTTCCATACCAAGTGGCAATACATTCGTTTGGTCGTAAGATGGATCTTGCATCATGATTGATACTTGTTCGTCCTTATTCTTACTCAAAACAAGCGTAATTCTTGCCGCAAATCGTCGTTGTTTATCAACTTCAGTACCGTAGTAATCCATTACGACATTCTGACGATAACTATAGGGCCAATTCTCATTCATCAAAGTGAGCAAATCATCTACGGATGTTTCGAAATTGGCCAGGTACTCATTTGTTTTCAAAGTCATACCAGAATCAGTGGGATCGAAGGGGATCAACACCGGTCTGTCGTTTGAAACCGTAAACAAATAACCATCAGTAATGACAATAGTTGATTCATTTAAACAGGCGCGTTGCAATGGCAAGACTTGAGAAATAGCCCTATCAGAATCAATCAGTAAACGTTTGATCTCTAATTCTTTAAGAACCACTTCAAGCTTTCTAATAATCGCTTCTTTGTATGCCTTGGTATCTAATAATTCGTAGTTGTAGGTGTAATATCCACCTTCAGACGCAACGTATAGCTTTATCGGGTCATCGTCTCTTTTTGACTCGATTAATAACCTTTTTTCGACTGGGTCTCCCGTTAAATCATGAGGATTAACGTTGATATGTTGAACTGCACACCGTCCAACTAACGACTTTGTTAGTGGATAACGATCATCTTCAATACCTTTTTCCTGATCAAGCAGAATCAAAACACGGTCCGAACGTTCAAGTTTTATCCGTTCAAAGTCATTTGCCGAAATTCCATCTAGTAAATCCCACGAAACATCGACGCCTTTCTGTGCAATGAGCGATTTAAATAAGTCTAAGATTTCTTCACAAGCAACAACGGTATTAACTCTTAGGTCTATAACCTTGATTTCACCGGATATCTCGATGCTTGGGAAAGATGACTTAGCCTTATTGGCCTTATGCTTTGTTTTCAACGTCAGTGGTTGGAGATTTAACGTTTTAGCTGAAAGTTCAAAACCATAGTCACGCGCAAAACAGATAAACGCATCTTGCACTGGTTTTAACACCATAGGCCAACTTTGCTCAAACCTAGTTGGTGTAGAAAGATCCAGAAACGGACGCTGTTTCCGTGAATTTTTACTCTTTCCAATTTCTTTAAACAGCGTACCTCTCGGTTTTCTTTCATGGCCAGGATACCACCTGACGAGTACCTTATTTTTGTCATAGACCCATAGAGGCTTCTTAATGCGATCTATATCATCGTCATTAGATAACGGTCTTAATGGAAGATTGGTATAAAACAGAGCAATCTCAGTGGTATTTCCATCTTTTAACTGCTGAGTTCTACAATCTAGGCTGATCGCATTAACACCGCCAGCCCAGCTATCTACTTTCAATAACGGACAACCTAAGCTGTAAGCGCCTTTACAATGACCGCCAAAAGCCCGTAATGATCGCATCATTAGTCGAATCCACACAGGATTTAACACCGGTGAATATTCAACTCTAACTGGAGTAATAGGTTGCAACTCGGCGTCTACAATAGACGGAGGAATATCACTTGAGCTTTGTAAAGCCACATAGAGACCAAACTGATTACCATTTTTTTTCATTAAATAGGCAAACTGCCGACTGTCTAGTTCAGCATCGATACGTTCTTCCCAGGCTTTCTTCTCTTTCCACTGATAGTTGTTATTGATGAGTGGATAGTGATAAACCACAAATTTGTTGGCTTTATCTGCATCAACCTTGTTATTCAAATAAACCAAATGAGACAGCGGCAACTTCCTCAAATCTTTATTTTTATCCATTAACCTTGCTCCCTCATACGCTGCCAAACTATTTTCGAAAACCACTTGAAGCCAGACGTCATTTGATATCCATCGTTCACCAAACAACCTGGTAGAAACAGGATTGAAGCATTCTCAACTTTTACTGGCTCCAACATTTCAGAAAAGCCCGATAAGGAACAATCTTCACCAGTCAATAGGTTCGCGATAACCAAAATGGCGTTTTCACCACGGATTTGACGGATCTTCTCCAGCTTTTTAATTAATCCCAAAGGCGCAAATTCAGGACGTTTACCAGAAGCAAGCCATTGCTCAAAGCCTTCATCTGACTGTTCCAGAGCAGCTATTGACCAAAATTTAGCATCAACAAAAACATCCGCGTTGGCTATCTCAAAATCATATAATTCAAACAACTCATGGTTGTAGACGTCTTGTTTAGTGGCTAGCTGCTTGTCACTCAGCAGTGCGCGAATACCTTCTTCACCAATACGCCCTTGTAAAATTCGCTGAATCACGACAGGATGAAATGCAAATTGCTCTTCAATATCGTTGGCAAACGGCTGAAACGACGTTCGAAAACCTTTACGATTAAACCAATCCGAAATAGCAGGTTGCCGGTTTACAACCTCATAAAGCGTCTGTGGGTTATACTTAATCAATCCCGCTGCACGCTTTGCAAAGAACTGCCAACTTTTTGGGTCGTACCATATTTCACCAGTAACCTTTGATTCCTCGGGCCGTTCAAAGCACGCCCAACGACACAAAGGCTCAGTAATGCCAAACGTATTGTTATGCGGCATCCATTGGAGATCATGCTGTAATACAGCGCGGCCTAGTTCATGCCAAAGTCCTGAAATATCTTCGATACAACCCTTACCTTGTCGTGCATCTCGGATAGCGGAAACTAACTTGTTATCAATAATATCTACCGCAGCAGAGCCATCTTGGAATCGCGTTTTCAACAGGGTAAGAAAGTTGGAAACCGATGCATCTTCGGAATGAGTAAGATCATCAATCAGCTGATTATTAAGGTTTGAAACCCAATTTCGGTTGTTAGTACAAACGGTTAATTGGCCGTAGTTGCGAAGATGGCCTGCTAAATCATCGCTTAAATGAATTGCGACATGGGGCACATACGTCCAAGCACGTTCAATACGACCAACTTGCTGCTGCACGTCAGCAGCAAGATTCTTAACGTAGTCATTTGTCCCTTTATAGAGCTTGTTTAGCTCCTGGATTTTAGCGACTGAGTTATTCATTAACGGCATAATAAATTGCCGCTGCTGCTTACGTGAAAACTCTGAACGTCTGACTAATTTTTCTAAGTTTCTGAGCTGAAAGCCAGCAAGAGACATTTCATCATCAGCGTCATTGCTATCCCATGGTGAAAAGTAAAAGTGCTTACTTTCAATAATAAACAGTGACGTCAGATCCATCTGTCCTTGAGAGTTGGGCAAGGAGTAGTCCAAATTAATTCCATTGGTAGCGGATGCAGTTTGTGTCATTACCACCACGGTTCGGCCAGAGTCGAACGCCGCTTGATAGGCGTACTCAAATCCTTCTCGCTTTTGTGCTTCAGCATTGAGCAAGCAAATCATCATGGGCTTACCGTTGACAGCCGATGGAATAAACACATCGTCAAAAGAAGACAATACGCCAGTGGTTAAACGCTCAATTTCAAGCCAATCCGCGCTCATCCTACTGTTTTCTGCGGTATCACTTATCAACCACTTCCGAAGGTATTTGACTGAGTTAACAAAGGCTAGGTGTCCTTTATGTTGTGGCTCATTCGCTGCCAAATGCAGAACGTGCAGTAATTTAAACAACACAGACTGCCGGTATTCATACTTGTAATCAGAGTGCTCAGCCTCAAAAAATGCAGCGTTCAAATGCAGTTTTGGCTCCAGAAATACTGGCGCATTGATAGCATCATCAAAGTCGTGGATCGTGGTTTTCAGTGTCGAGCGACGCTTTTCAGATTTATCTTTAACCAACGATCGGATCACTGCCATTTGCAGCTGCTTATCCTCGTCAGTTTGTAAATACGGAATTGGCTTCTTAAAACAATCTTCGGGGCGCTGCTCAAAGCTATCGCCCAAAAAACTCTCGGTACATTGTGGACTGCGAGCCTGAGCCACGTAACGTAAAGCGCTTTCAATCCAGCGTATATCGAAATGACCAATCCCCCTTTCGATATAAGAGGTTGCGGATAGTGCAAAAACCAGGTTTCGACTCGATAACGAAACCATTAACCCTTCAGGTGTTGTCGGCAATAGAGCACGTTTAATCTTGATCC
>CAXBKC010000346.1:0-4750 GCA_963975615.1 uncultured Oleiphilus sp. | reverse complement strand
AACCTGTGACCCTCGCCTTGTAAGGGCGATGCTCTCCCAGCTGAGCTAACCACCCAACTCGAAATTGAGATGCGCATTGTAATGATTTATAACCCTCTGTCAATTACAAAAACACTTTTTTAATTAAAAACTTTAATATTTTTTAATATCTCTTGCGGGAATAAGTAAAACACCAGAAATAACTTAATTTTCAATTACCTAGCAGATCAAGAAATGATTACTTTTTAGCCAAAACAATATTAATTTAATGACTGTTTAATCAGCGCCACATTATTCCTTCTCTCAGGAGTCAAATCGCTTAACTGATCGACAGGCTCATCCACTTCGTCTTCTTGAAAATAGCTATACCAAGGGGCGCCGTCTTCATCCTTGAAGGTCAATTTCCACTTCCACTCTTTTTCTTCGATAGGAGCTGGCACAATTTTACCTGCCCTCGCTGCTCGCTCTAAACGGTCGAGAATAAGTTCATCATTTAAGGTTAATTGAGTAGAAGGGTCGCGCCAGGGAGCTAACCAGTTCCGCTTTATGCCACGAAGATCTTCTATCTCTTCCAAATATGCATCGACATCATCAGCAAGCAGATACAACTTTTGCTCCAACGTCATTTCAGCTGAACCGCGCAACTCCCGGTAAATATCACTAGGCAAATAAAAGAAAGGAAAGCCCCAAAGAAAATTATTCGACCATGGCCAAATAACAGAGAACCAACCATAATCCTGCATATCTCCACTCAATAATTCTTCTGCTTGAGCAGCATCAGAAGGATGCCAAAATGACGCAGTCAGATAACGTGTTTTAGGCATCTCTTCTATAGCAACATCTCTTTCGACCAGTTGAACATCAGCTGTTGCCATTTCATCTTCAGGATCAAGATCTGGATGAAGCTTTGAAGGAAAAGAAACCTCAGAATGTTGAACATAATAAACATCACCCGGATTAAGGGACAAACCGAAATCTGCCTGTAAATTCAAGTCAAAAGCCATCATCAACTTATCATCAAAAGCCTCAAAACCAAGCAAAGGGATCATGCTTTTGCGAACATTAAAATCGTAACTTCCCGCCGGTAATAACACATAGGTATAACTACCTGCGCGTAAGTTAAAAACAATTGTATCGTTTATATAATAACTAGGCGCTTCTAGTTCTTCTGATGCCCACTGACTATCTGGTCGATAAAAATAAACCAACGCGTACTCTTCAGAGCGCCTTTCAGAATCCGTCAATTCTTTAAACAACTCACCATTCGTATTTGGAAAGTAATACGAACCCAAGTTTCGGCTTGTAGACCAGTAAATGGATGGGTGCCAACCACGACCTTGTTTATGGAAAGGTTTGGAATACGGTGCTGTTTCATCAGCCTCCAAATGAACAGAGACAGAAACAATACACAACAACAAAAAAACATGAAGCAGTTTCTTAAACATGAATTGCGACACTCATCCTGAAATACACATAAAACACAAAACAAAATCCCCTATTCGAAGGATCCGCCCAAACTCCAAGAATTTTAACAGCATCCTAGCAAGGATTTTGCGATCTACCGCAAGTCATGGAACATCTTTAATTAGCAAAAGCTCAATTATTCAACTGTAATGCATTAATTTTCTTATCTAACTCTACAATCCTTTCATTTAGCTGGCGACGACTAGCATTAATTGACTCAATGGAAAGGTCAAACTTAGCCGTTCTTTCCAAGTAATTCTGCGTATCTTTCCTTACGCTATCAATACCTTTTTTCTGCTCCACTAAGCGGTTATTAATATCTGCACTGACAGCATTCTGCTCAGCGCGAAACGCAGATATTTCTTTATCTAAAGAACCCAAACGAGAATTATGAGACTCTATGCCTTTTACTGCTTTTTTCAGTTCTCCCTCTAACCCTGACATTTCTTTTGTGATGCTTTTCAGACTTCCAGCTTGATCTTTCTGAACGCCCGACAGCTTAGACTCAAGACTTTTAAGTGAAGCCTGATTATCCTCTATCGACTTTTTATTACGATCATAAGCAACGCCCCAAAGCTTTCTCATTTCAGCATCTAAATAAGCTAATTTCTTTTCCGCTGCTGTTCCGCTTTCAGCAAGCTCAACCCCCGTTTCACTTAACTTTCCTTCAAGTCTCGCAATCAAAAGCTTACTTTGATCCATAAAACCTGCAGCGTCATTTAACTGCGTTTTCAAAGATGATAATTCGATTTGTTGCTTCCAAGAAAACCAGGAAAATGCTGTTGCTGTACATACAAGCAATAAAAAAACTAGTGTTATTGGGAAGCTTGAAGGTGCTTTTTGTTGCACCGCTTTTGTCGGCTGAGTTGCGCTTTTTTTCTGAGCCTCTGCTTTTGCTTTGGGAGCAGAACGATTTTTAAATCGATCTAACTCATCCACTTCCGGCCTTAAACCATCCATTCCTTATTTCCTCATTCAAACACAATGAATACATACTTTTTATAGCAATGCTTGTTAAAAGCTTGCTTATAAAAAACTTACACAAAAAAACACCTATAAATAAATACCTAACCAGCACTCTAAAACAAGGTAGTATAATGCTTCACGCTTATCTGTAGTAAATCTTATTTGCAAGCATAGCTGTGAATCACTACTATATGCGGTCTTTTTTTGAGCGGTATAGCTATTTGTACTCCACGCTAGTAAAAAAGCTGTAAAATTAGCTCTATCAAACGGTACTGAAGAATAGTACTGGCAATCTTAAAGCCGTAGCTTAGTTAGTTGAGGTAACAATATGCAAGCAGTTGTGGGAATTATTATGGGCTCAAAGTCGGATTGGCCGACCATGGAGCACGCCGCAAATATGCTAGATGAACTAGGTGTTGCCTACGAAGTAAAGGTTGTCTCAGCACACCGCACACCTGACTTACTCTTTGAATACGCCAAACAAGCTGAAAGCAGAGGCATTCAAGTTATAATTGCCGGCGCTGGTGGTGCAGCACACCTACCTGGAATGGCGGCATCTCAAACTAATCTTCCAGTACTGGGTGTACCGGTTCAATCTAAAGCACTCAATGGTTTAGATTCCCTGCTTTCAATCGCACAAATGCCCGGAGGTATTGCTGTAGGAACACTCGCAATTGGTAATGCCGGCGCAAAGAACTCAGGATTACTTGCCGCACAAATTATTGGCCTAAATAATCCAAAGGTGAAAACAGCCATAAACTTATTTAGATCCCAGCAAACTGAAACCATTCTTAACCAACCAGACCCTCGAGACTAGGTATGACAAAAGTAGGCGTTTTAGGTGCAGGCCAATTAGGTAGAATGCTTGCTTTAGCGGGCTATCCTCTGGAGCTGGACTTTCATTTTTATGACACCTCTGGCAGCCCCAGCGTTGGCTTAGGTCAAGTAACATCAGACCCGAGTGCTGATCTCGAGAGCACAAAACTAAAAACTTTTTTGTCTGATGTCGACGTTGTCACTTACGAATTTGAGCACCTACCGCTTGCACTAACTCAATATATAGAAAAAAAAGCAAAGCTATATCCTCCGTCAAAATCCATTGAAGTATGCCAAAACAGATCACTTGAAAAAGCATTATTCACTAAACTAGGCATTCCCACCCCTAAATACCACATCGTTAACTCTTTGGCCTCATTAAAAAGCGCCGTTAACGACCTTGGCTGCCCAGTTGTAACGAAAACAACAACCGAAGGCTATGATGGAAAAGGTCAGTTTGTTATTAAATCACCTGACCAATGCGAAGCAGCCTGGAACAGCATCGGCTTAACTAAAAATGGCCCTAGAGACTTAATCGTTGAGGCTTTCGTGAATTTCAAACGAGAGCTATCAATCATTGCAGTCCGATCCATCAATGATGATATGGCTGTCTACCCGCTCACAGAAAATGACCACCACGACGGCATTCTTCGCTACTCTTTCGCGCCAGCAGTAAATGTTGCAACGGAAACGGCTAAACAAGCAAATAGCTATATTAAAGAGCTAATGCACGAGCTTGGACATGTTGGCGTTTTAACGCTGGAATTGTTTGAAACAGAGTCAGGTTTAGTCGCTAATGAAATGGCACCGAGAGTACACAATTCAGGGCACTGGACAATTGAGGGCTGCGTATCAAGCCAGTTTGAAAATCATCTAAGAGCGATAACAGGCATGCCACTCGGCTCAACCGATGCAATCCGCCCAACCTGCATGATCAATATCATTTCAGAGAAAGGTGATATTGCCGGAATTATGGCCCTCCCCTATGCTCACGTTCATCTTTACGGCAAAGAAGAAAGAACGGGTAGGAAGTTAGGCCACATAACGGTTCAAGCAGATAGCGCCGAAGAACTTAAATGGCGGGTAAAAAATATCGCTAGCTTTTTACCTGGCTCACCTGAACTCTAATCATCAACAAGATTAATCGGTCACCCTTATTTCCATTTTCTCACACAAGCAATTCATAGAACAAAAGAGTAGAATTACTGCTCTTTCGTTCCTTTAAAAACATTCTTCCTTATGAAAAAAAATAGTCAGTTTCGCGTTATTGTTGGTATGTCTGGTGGGGTAGACTCATCTGTATCTGCCCTACTACTTCAACAACAAGGTTATCAGGTTGAAGGCCTATTCATGAAAAACTGGGATGAGGATGATGGCACAGATTACTGTACCGCCATTGAAGACCTGAATGACGCCCAAGCAGTCTGCGACAAGCTCGATATTCACCTACACACAGCTAACTTTGCTGCTGAATATTGGGATAATGTGTTTGAGCATTTCTTGAACGAATATAAGGCGGGACGAA
>CAXBKC010000345.1:0-4761 GCA_963975615.1 uncultured Oleiphilus sp. | reverse complement strand
GTTAACGTCAAATAGTGTGTTAAGTTGATTGAAAAACGTTCACGATCTCGCCCTGGGTTATGATGGAGCTGATATGTGTTTATTTAACTCGGAAATTGGACAAAAACGTTTCAGAGCCGACAGGTAGCTCCGTGCAATAAGTCATTCGAGTTTCCTTAATAGCTTCAGTCTCTTTCATAATTGCAATAGCACTCTTATAACTTTGAGTACTGTATAGTATTCTAGTTAAAAACCTCCATGGAAGGTGAGTATTACAATGACGTATATTTTAAAAACAAAAATAAAAAACTTTAAGAAATTCAGGGAGTATGAGGTTCAATTTGACCCCAAAAGAAATATTTTGATTGGGGATAATGAAGCAGGAAAGAGCACTATATTGACCGCTATTGAACTTGTATTGAGTGGCAGTAGAAGCAAGGTAGAGAGCTTGGGTATCGAAGCTTTGCTTAATGCCAGTGTTGTTTCAGAATTTCTAGCTGGTGAGAAGAATATAGACCGTCTTCCGAGTCTTCATATTGAATTATTTCTAAACGAAGCAGATAACCCAGACCTCAACGGTAGAAACAACAGTGATGGAAATTATGCTGACGGGCTTCAATTGATCTGTGAGCCAAACGAAGAGTTAAGCGCGGAGATATGGCAAGTTTTGGATACTGAAGGTGATAACTTTCCATTCGAATTTTACGTTGCCAAGTTTATTACGTTCAATGGGGATGCATACTCCAGTTATCGGAAGTTTTTGCGTTTTTTGTCTATTGATAGCACTCAAATTAACAACGAGTACGCAAACAGTCAGTATGTAAAAGCCATGTATGAAGCGACCGTAGAGCAACCTGTCCGTTACAGTCTAATGAATGAATATAGACAGCAAAAAAATGCCTTCAGGGATACTCAACTAAATGTAATTAATGATGATTTAGAAGGGTACGATTTTGCTATCCGCTCTGGCTCAAAGTTCAATTTGGAAACTGATCTAACTCTAACAGAGGAAGGCATTCCTATTGAAAATCGTGGTAAAGGAAAGCAGTGCTTTATAAAAACAGCGTTTGCATTGAGAGAGCGTGATGAAGGCAAGAGAATCGATGTCTTGTTACTAGAAGAGCCTGAGAACCACCTTAGCCACACCAGCATGTATAAGCTAATTAGTCAGGTAGAGAAGGCTCATGATAATCAGGTGATAATTGCAACCCATAGTAGCCTAATTAGCTCTAGGTTAGATTTAAGAATGTCGATCTTACTGAATAGTGCGGCAACCAGACCTGCTAGCTTGACAGACCTCACGAGGGATACCGCTAAGTTTTTTGCGAAAGCCCCTAACCATAACATCTTAGAGCATGTCCTTTCTGAAAAAGTAATTCTTGTTGAGGGTGATGCGGAATATATTCTGATGGAGTGCTTATACGAGCGAACTAAAGGTCATCCACCAAGCGAGGATGGAGTTCATATAATCTCAGTTGGTGGTACTAGCTTTAAACGATATATGGAAGTTTCTAAGTTGTTGAATATTAGGACGGCGGTGATCCGGGATAATGACAGTGACTATCTGAAAAACTGTATAAATAATTATCGTGATTATCAGGCAGATTGTATAACTGTGTGCGCTGACCCAGATAACACAAGAACAACTTTTGAAATATGCATGTATCAGGATAATAAAGATATATGCGACGACTTATTTTCAGGCGGAGGAATCCGATTAACACCGCTACAGTATATGTTGAATAACAAAACTACCGCAGCATTTAGGTTACTTGACGAGAAGGCGAATGAAATCACTGTACCTCAATACATTATAGAGGCCATTGAATGGATAAGCGAGTAGTACTAGCAGTTGCAGGATCAGGCAAAACACAACATATAATTGATAAATTAGACATAAATAGTCGTGCGCTGATTGTTACTTACACTGTAAATAATACTACTAATCTAAAGAAACGTATTTTAAACAAATTTGGAGTAATACCTAAAGGTGTACGTGTTTATACCTATTTTTCATTCCTAATGTCGTTCTGCGTGCGACCAATCGTTGGTAACGACATTAAGATAAAGGGAGTTAGCTATAGTGAACCGCCTAAATTTGCGAAACGCAACACTCACGAACATTACGTCAGTCAAGGAGCCCGACTTTACCATAACCGTATTGCGAAGATGATGATGGATTGTGATGGTGTGTCTGACATCTCTGAGCGTATTGAAAAGTATTTTGATTTCTTCTGCGTAGATGAAGTTCAAGATTTCGCAGCTAATGACTTCAATTTGCTTTGTCAGTTGTCGAAAATGGATGTGGAGGTATTATTCGTTGGTGACTTTTTCCAACATACTTTTGATACTAGCCGAGATGGTAATATTCAAAAAAACCTACATAACAACTATGAAGCATATCTTACCAAGCTCAAAGATTCAGGATACACAATCGACTTAGATACACTCTCCCACAGCTATAGATGTAGCCCTACAGTTTGCAGATTTGTTACCGAGAAAATTGGCGTCACAATAAGCTCCCATCGACAAGATGAAGTCAGTATTGCCCTAATTGAAGATACTGAACATATTAAGAGGTTATTCTCCGATGATTCCATCGTTAAATTGTTTTTTAAAGAAAGCTACAAGTACGTTGGAAGGACTGACAATTGGGGAAATACAAAAGGCTTGGATGATTTCGCTGACATCTGCATAGTTCTAAACCCGACCACATTCACAACCTATACAAAAGGACAATTGGCTACTTTAGCACCATCGACGTTAAATAAGCTATACGTAGCTTGTACAAGAGCTAAAGGTAATGTGTATTTTGTCTCACAACGATTACTAGATGGGCACAAGAAATAAGTTAGATTTTATGTCCGTTTTTCGCTTAAAGCCGACCTATAGAGTATTTACGTTAACTTATAATGGGGCAAAAGCGTGTTAGATTCTCAACTCTAATTTTTGAATATCGCATTAAAATTGCTATGGGTAACCTTTTGCTAAAAACGCAATAAAATAGCTGGCAAAAAACAAGTAAAAGCCAGCTGTTTTTGTCCGTTTGAGCAACTTGATACCTATTCTTCCTCGTAACTTTCATCTATTTCTCGTGCAATACTTTCGAAGCTTTTGTGATTTTCTTGCAGGTAGTACAAGTAAATTCTGGCGTCATGCTCAGAAAGATCCTTAGTATTTGAGTTGGTCAAATAATCTTTTACTCGCTCAATGCCATGAAAATATTCATCAAGGTCGTACTTAGTATAATCAGTAAGCTCGTTTCTTTCTTGCAGTGCACCTTGAAACTCATTATATGTTTTTTCAATCGACTCAAGCATTTTAAAACCAAAGGATACATTTGAGCTCGAAGGCGAGTAAATAGCTTGTCCTACTTTCTCAAACATATATCTCATTGTTGAGTCAAGGATGTCTACCAGCGGTTTTTCCATAAATTTAGCCTTATGCTTTTCGTCAATTTCTTGAAGCCTTTCATTAATTGATAGATATGCTGTATTGATGCCCATCAGCTGTGTTTCTGCAATTTCCGAAAAATCTACGTCGATGAATTCACTTTTACCCTCATCGTAGAAACGAGCAAGGGTGAAACCACCTTTGCTCATAGAAATACGAGATATGTGATTAAAGTACGTTGTTTTCTTTACGTGATTCTTTGTTGGGTGACCTATTGAGGCATTTCTAACTGCTCTAATACCTTTTAATTCTTCTGACAGTTTATATGGTACATCAAATGCTTCTGATAAATGATTCATTGCATCTTGCTGTATAAATAACGCTTGTAGTAGCCCGTATGTATAGATATACGATAATCCAGTTTCATCAGGATATTCCGATTTAAAGTAGCTTTGCAATGCCAAGCCAGTGTCACCAAGGGTATCTAATGAACTACATATTTGATTCCAGTTATCTAACTCTTAAATCAAAACCTTCTGATATCTATGAGTATTTATATGCTCACGTACCTGTTTTTCGATATCGAAGAATATGGTAAGACTTTCTTCAATTTTGCTCATCTATCGCAAATCCTTTCAATAGGTATAGTGCCTTAAAAATTGGCGAAAAATTGTGGGCTAAACTTGAGCGTAGCGAAAATAGACTGCGGTTTTTAGTCTAATTAATCAAATTGTTATAAACCTTTGATTAATGACTTCCAATCTACGTATTTACCTATGTTTTTGAGGTTAGAATCGTCAATATGACGACCTTTTAACTCATTACGACAATCATCGACGTATGAGCAAATAGTTTGGTAGATTTCTGCGTTTGTTACCTCTTTGTAAAACGAATTCTCAGGAGCTAATTTATGAGTTACATATTTGAACAGCTTAGTTCTCGATTTAACAAACCATTTTTTATCATCTTGCCAATATTCGCCTCTAATTTGTGAACCTAAAATATGTAGTTTAATAAAACCTATTATCTCATTATATTCCCAAGCTCCACCATAATTTTTATGTATTGCATTTTTATAATTACAAAATAATCTGGATTATCTTCCTTTTAAATTCAGCATCCGAACCACCAAAGATCCTATTTTCAGTAAATGACTTAATTTAATTTCGCTCAATGCTGCCGTTTCTAAAACAACTGAAAACTTTTGCTCTGGTGACCAATCATCAGAACGATTACTACCTGCCAAACCCGCACCTGCTTTTAAATACTTATTTTGCCAAGAATACAACGTCGATAAGTTGATACTTTCTCGCTTTGCGAATTGACTTAATGATCAGGGCGAGATCGTGAACGTTTTTCAATCAACTTAACACACTATTTGACGTTAAC
>CAXBKC010000344.1:0-4780 GCA_963975615.1 uncultured Oleiphilus sp. | reverse complement strand
AACTTAATTTTCCACTTAAATACTAAAAAGATCACTATGACTAATACCGTACAAATTTACCATAACCCACGTTGTTCTAAATCAAGACAAACCCTAGCCATTCTTGAAGGCAATGGCGTCACGCCAGAAATAATTTTATATCTCGAAGAGTCACCAGACGCAAAAACTATCAACTCACTTCTAACCAAGCTAGGTATCTCTGCTCGCGACCTACTGAGAAAAGGTGAAGATACCTATAAAGAGTTAAACCTTAAAGACTCTAGCTTAGACGATGCGTTTTTAATCGAAAAAATGACAGAATTCCCAAAATTGATCGAACGTCCTATTGTTGTAAAAGGCAATAAAGCTGTTCTTGGTCGCCCTCCTGAAAATGCTTTGAAGCTTATTTAATATGAATAACATACACACACGCCCTACAAAAAACATTATCGCCCAACATCTCACATGGACAGCCTATGTATTAATGCTGCTCATGATGATCATCACCAGCCTGCCTGCTTCTATCCCTGAAGGTAGCTCGGTAACATTCATTTTACTTGTGAAATTAATTCCACTGTTAATAATTTTTCCTGGCTTGGCGAAAGATACCTTAAGAGCCCACATCTGGCTTTGCTTTATTATCTTGTTTTATTTTACCCAATCCGTGGTTGAATCCTTCCTTTCTTTAGCCGCTTTCACTGACATTTTCATTACCTCATTGACTGTCATTATATTCTTAGCCTCAATGTTTTATATAAAATGGGAGCGAACTTTAGGTCGCCAACTATAATAAATAAGTTACCTGTTCGCTCTTAGTTACAGGTAACTACTTTTTAGCGACTATGCATCGATGCTCGCTAAGCTAAACTTTCAGAACCATCAAGACAAGAGTACTTATTCCATGCTGTCGCAACCTTCTCCCACTGAACCGTTGAGCCTTAATCAAATAGTTTGGCAACTAGAGAAAGACAAGCTGATATTAGAACAAGACGTAAAAGCAATTCTCCAAACCCCAAAAGGGAAAAAGCAAGCGGCTCAGCACCCGTTAGAAACCATTGCTGATGCCAACTTGAGTCAGCCAAATGGCCAAGCGCTTTCATTAGAAAACCTAATGAAGTGGTTTGCAGACTGGAGCCAACAACCGGTTTTCCAAATTGACCCTCTAAAAATTGATAGCCACAAAATTGCCAGCATCATGTCTTTTGCTTTCGCTCAACGACACAAAATACTTGCCGTTGAAATACACTCTGATGAGGTAGTAATCGCAAGCGCACAGCCCTTTGTGACGCAATGGGAAGAAAACTTAAAACACACCCTAAAGAAGAACATACGCAGAGTTGTTGTTAATCCGACAGACTTACGTAAATTCACCATCGAATTTTATGAGCTTGCTAATTCAGTCAATAAAGCTGGCAGTCAAACAGATTCACAATCCTATACTCAAAATTTTGAGCAAATGCTCGAACTAGGCAATAATCAAAACAGCCCCGATGCAAATGACCAACACATCGTCAATATTGTTGATTGGCTTCTTCAGTACGCTTTCGACCAACGAGCAAGTGATATCCACATCGAGCCACGTAGAGACATTGCACAAGTTCGCTTCCGTATAGATGGCGTTCTCCACAATGTTTACGAGTTTCCTGCCAAAGTAGGCTTAGCGGTTACCAGCCGTTTAAAAATTTTAGGCCGTTTAAATGTTGCCGAAAAGCGCAAGCCTCAAGATGGTCGACTCAAAACCCGAAATAAGCTCGAAAAAGAAATTGAACTAAGACTTTCAACCCTGCCAACAGCCTTTGGTGAAAAGCTGGTGATGAGGATATTTGATCCAGATGTGTTGCAGTGCAGTTTTGCTGACTTAGGTTTCAGTCAAGAAGATTTAAAACGTTGGGAAAAAATGATTAGCCAGCCCAATGGCATTATTCTGGTGACTGGGCCAACAGGTTCAGGCAAAACAACTACCTTGTACTCGACGCTTAGAGATCTGGCGACAGATGAAGTTAATGTAAGCACCATTGAAGATCCTATTGAAATGGTCGAACCCGCATTCAACCAAATGCAAATACAACACAGTATCGATTTAGACTTTGCTACCGGCATTAAAGCTCTAATGCGACAAGATCCAGACGTCATTATGATTGGCGAAATACGTGACTTAGAAACAGCTGAGATGGCAACCCAGGCAGCACTAACAGGCCACTTGGTTCTATCGACCTTGCACACCAACGATGCACCTAGCGCGATCACCCGCTTAATGGAGCTGGGTATCCCGCCCTACTTAATCCGTGCAACAGTGATTGGTGTTATGGCCCAACGATTAGTTCGAACACTATGTGATGAGTGCAAAACTCCCATTGATATCCAAGAAGAAGACTGGAAAATGCTCACTCGCCCGTGGAATACGCCATTACCTAAACAAGCACAGCAACCTGTCGGCTGCCTTGCATGTAGAAACACTGGCTACAGGGGACGCGCAGGTGTTTATGAAATAATGCCTTTATCTGACAAGATAAAGGACCACATCAATGAAAAAGGTCAACTTACAGAGCTAAGGAAACAGGCTATTAAAGAAGGCATGCACTCTCTGCGCTTGAGCGGCGCAAATAAAATAGCAAAAGGACAAACCACTATTGAAGAAGTGCTAAGAGTGACGCCTAGCAGTTTGAGCTCTCAATCTTAATTAGTGTTTATATATTTCATAGTGAAGTGATGTTTTTTTCAGCTATGGCACAATCGTGAAGTAAGCTTTTATCCAATCATAAAGTTTTGAACTAGTGAGCTCACTTAGCTGTATTGCTTCAAAATCATCACTTGGATCTTGGTCTTTAAATGAAAACTGGTAGCGCACGATATCTGCCTGCTGATCATGAAGAATTAGAATGATCCGCTTGCCCGTAACCAGGCAATCTATCGTCATAGCATCAGCAGGAATACCCTGAGCTCGCATTCCCCTATTAATACCAACCACAGGGTTTATATTTTCACAGGCCTGTTGAATCTTAGTGTGGGCAGCTGTAGCCACATCAGATAACATGGCTAATGCTGGTGATATCGACAATCTAATCTCCTATAAATATACACTTGAATATTCTATTTTTTAGCCAAAAAATCAGTCTAGTTCATATTCTAATGTGACGTTAAAGACCCAAAGAATTTTAACCCACCCCATCATTATGCTTTTGAACCAAAACACAATACATGTACCATACAATAAACAGGTTAAAGATAAGCACAGCAACACTTATTAAATTTTGGTTGATGTAAATTTCGTAAATTTCAAATGGTAGATATATTGCGCCACTAAGCAGAGCAAACCACTCCACCCAACGGAAATTGCACCAAAGGCCATATGCTTCGACAAACCTTACTATGCTATAGACCGTCGCTCCGATTGCTATAAAAACTAAATTCGAGTCTTTAACTTCACCAATAGCCTGAAGTATTACTCCAGGAAAACGGCTGGCAGGATTTAAATGCAGGTGCTCTACTAAGTGCTCTGCTACCTGTTGCAGGTTCTGGCCAGCAAGCTCATGCGCACCTAAACCAACCAACAAAGCAAATAGGCCTTTAGAAGCCTCAAGAACTGCAATTGCCTTCAGCCCATTAAAGTTATTGTTCAATAATTGGTCCCACTTTCGTGTTTGATATAAGTCATAAAGCCCAGCTCAACGAGCATATTTTTTGATGACGGCTTTCGTGCGTTTCTCTACACAAAAAGTGGCAGTGAATATTTGTCCGATGGAGCCGGTTGCTATGCTTGTTTTTGTACTTGAACAATTTGGTGATGACGAATCAAAAAATACAAAGCAAGGCCTACTGCTACCCCCGGAACTATGCCAAGAACAAGGCACACCCAACCATGTTTTACTGACAAGACCTTCGCCTCATAAGCAACAAGAATCGCGAGGGCTGCCCAGCAAAATAAAACATCTGAGGAATAGCCTGCCGCATAAGGATTTACAAAGCCAGCTGCAAATGCTCCAAAAATATCTGGATTCTCAATTAAGGGCGGCACTACGACAATACAGAAGACTAATGAAAAGCCGATAGCTACAAATACAAGAGCCAACTTAAAGATTTTATCATTCATCAATATACCTCTAGCTTACTATGGTTAAACTACTGATGTGCCCCACCAACACTAGCACAGTTTCACTGCGCCCGAATACTTAGACTCCTATTATCGCGCCTGCACTTTCTGGTAAAAGCCTAATCATCATCCCTTCCTTATTTTTATAGTAATTATTTAACAGAATGCCGCTTTTACTGCCCCATTATTTTTAGGGCTATGTATGGGACAATGATAAATACAAAAGATAATGTTTTGTAATTCGCTAAATATTTAAAGTAGATAATAGATAGTTCATCTTCTGGAATAGAAAACATTTTGCTATGTATGGAGGTAATAGTCGACTTCATCAACACCAGTATTATGCTAACGAAAAGCAACATTCCGACATTTAAAATTGATACCCACCCAAGTAACTCTGTAAGCTGAGAAAGCGTAATCATAATTATACTCCTTAGTTAGTTCGTGATTTTGTGGAGACTAAATTTCCATGCCTACCTTTACAAACACTGTTCCCTTGCAATCATTGCGGCTTTCCTTTCCTTTCCCCAACGATATTCATTCAATACCCCTGTATTTCTAATTACTCGATGACAAGGAATTAAATACGCGATTGGGTTACTTGCTATGGCCGAGGCAACGGCGCGCACAGCCCTTGGGTTTTTCATTGCTTCTGCAATATGGCTATATGTTGCAAGTTGACCTTCAGAAATACCAAGTAGGGCTTGCCAG
>CAXBKC010000343.1:0-4819 GCA_963975615.1 uncultured Oleiphilus sp. | reverse complement strand
TACGTGTTGTGGTTATCGAAGTGGACAGAGTGTGAGTTTTTTCGAAGGCGAAGAAGATTTAAAGGGCTGGGAGTCAGGCCCAAGAATAGGACTAAAAACCCAGTTGACCATAGATCATTTAATGGCATCTTCAGCTATTCCTACAATTTTTCCTCCAGTAAAAATTAATAGAGAGTATTTCGGCGATGGCGTGGTAAGAAATATGGCGCCTCTAAGCCCTGCGGTTCATTTAGGGGCAGATAGAATATTGGTTATTGGAGTGAGCGCTAATAAAACATGTAAGGCTATTCGTATGGAATCTAAGCGTGAGCCCAAACTTCCTCATATATTGGAGCAGGTCATTAACGGCATGTTTATCGATGTTATTGAAAATGACATAGAAAAAGTTGAGTTAATCAATAAGCTACTTTCAAAAACGTCAGATCCTAAAGCGGCGTCTGAGGAGCTAGGTTTTCGGCAAATAGAAACACTTTTGATTAATCCAAGTGAGCCAATTGATCAAATTGCTATTCGTCATATCGAAAAATTACCTGGGCCTATAAAACAGTTTTTCGGCTTAAATAAAGAGCCGGTGGAAGGTGGTTTAAGTCTAGCGAGCTATCTTTTGTTTGATGGGGGGTTCATGAACGAATTGATTACGCTTGGTTATAAAGATGCTAAAAAACAAGCGAAAGAGTTAGATTTGTTTTTTACTAACGACACTAGAAGTTAAATATTAGGTTCGTTTTGTGACGTGGTTATCGCTTTTGTGTCTCATTGCGAACATTGCTCTGGTATTATTCACTCGCTATTAAACAGCCACTTTTTAATTAGTCACTATCTAAAGGAAGCTTTCATGACCTTGCGTCTCTTACTATTATCTTTTGCTCTTATTTCTATTTCTGTTTCAGTTAATGCTGCAGACTTAGTAACAAAAAAATTCTGCATGTATGACCCTGTAGGAAAGAATGGCCCAGCCATGACTTTCTTCTCTGACCTTAAAGCAAAAGCAATTGCTTGGGGTTTAGATATTGAACTTAATGCTTACACAGATGAAAAAGTCGCTTCTAATGATTTTAAAGCAGGCTTGTGTGACGGCACTTTTCTGACCTCTATTTTAGGCGGTCCATTTGTACCTTTTGGCGGAACGCTTGATGCAATTGGCGGTATTACTAATGCCGACCAGTTAGGTGTTGTATTGAAGGCCTTAACTAACCCTAAAGTTGGTGAGATGTTAATTAATGGCAATTATGAAATGGTCGGTACACTTCCAGTCGGTTCAGTTTATCTTTTTGTAAAAGATAGAACTGTAGATTCAGTAGAAGAGTTTAGTGGAAAGAAAATCTCGGTATTAAATGAAGATCCACAAACCCTTAAACTAGCTAATATGGTTGGTGCATCACCTGTTGGAACATCTTTGACAACGTTCTCTGGTCAGTTCAATAACGGTAATATCGATATTTTGCCTATGGTTGCGCTAGGCTATAACGTATTTGAGCTTTATCATGGTCTTGGCGAAAATGGAGGAATCATTGATGAGAAACTTCTTTACGGCATGATGCAGTTAATTACGCATAGAGATCGTTTTGATGCTGATTTTGGTCAGAATATGCGTGAATATATTTTGGGCCGTATTCCCGATATTAATAAAATGGTTGATGATGCAGAAGCTGAAATTCCTGCTAAATACTGGATCAAGACAGATGAAAAAACCAAAATAGAAATTAATAAATTTAAGCGAGATATTCGATTAGCACTTAAAGCTGAAGGTGTACATCATCCCAAGGCGCTCAAAATGTTATGGAAAATTCGTTGCCAAAACGAACCAAGCAATGCTGAATGTGGTACTCCTGAATAAACGCATTGGTTGATTGTAATCTAAGAAAGCCTGACTTTATCGTCAGGCTTTTTTTTGGCTATACGCTTAGATGAAATTTCCAGCTTAGATTACTTTTTCTTTATAATCTTGAGTCTTAACTACTTCTATGACTTAATCGTATTTTTTATTAACACGCGAATGTGTAGTTCATGCTGAAGATTTCAAACCTAGCTTGTGAAAGAGATGACCGTATACTTTTTTGTAATATGGATTATGCGTTTCCTGCTGGAAAAATAATTCAATTAGATGGTCAAAATGGTGCCGGGAAGACAACACTATTACGAATTATATCAGGTCTTTATGGTTCATTTACGGGTGATATTTTCTGGAATAATGCGCCTATTAACTCTGTCCGAATTGAGTTCAATCAAGAGCTTTTATTTATTGGGCATAAATCAGCCATCAAATTGAACCTTACGCCCCTCGAAAACCTGACGTTTCTCATAGGTCTTTGTCATTCTTTTTCTGAAAAAAGTCTTTTTGATGCGCTTGAAAAAGTTGGTTTATATGGCTACGAGAATGTCTTGTGTCGAAATTTATCTGCAGGACAGCAGCGTAGAGTGGCTTTAGCTCGCTTATATCTATCCCGGGCATCTATTTGGGTTTTAGATGAAATATTTACCGCCATAGATAAACAGGGGGTTGCCCAGTTAGAGCTGTTTCTAGCTGAAAAAGCTAAAACAGGGGTGACCATTATTCTAACCACACATCATCAATTATCGTTATCTGACTGTCTTGTACTGAAGATAAGCGACTTTCAAAATCAAAATGAGCTTGAAGATGCTGAGGTTACAGAAATATAGTATGAATAATTCAGCAGTCGACTCTAATAGCCTAGGTAAAGTACTTAAAAGTGTGTGTGTAAGAGAGTACCTTTGTGCCTCTCGTTATAGGCAAGCTTTTATTAATCCCTTGGTGTTTTTTGCAATTATTATTGCATTGTTCCCTTTAGGCGTTAGCCCTGAGCCTGAATTTTTAAGTGCCGCTTCAGTTGGGGTGGTTTGGGTAGCCGCTTTGCTATCTAGTATGTTGTCTTTAGATAATTTATTTATGAAAGATTATGACGATGGTAGTCTTGAGCAGTTGGTCTTAAGTTCACAGCCGCTTTACCTAATCATGTTGATTAAATCTTTTGTTCATTGGACGCTCACTGGTCTTCCTTTGATTATAATTTCACCATTGTTAGCAATGATGCTCTACTTAGACTTAGAGCAGTTACCAGTTTTATTATTGACCTTAATTATGGGGACGCCAGTAATTAATTTAATCGGTGGCATTGGTGCAGCATTGACGGTAAGCTTGCGCAGCAGTGGTGTTTTGGTGTCTTTATTGGTTCTGCCGCTAACGATTCCAGTACTTATTTTTGCTACTGGCGCAGTGCAAGCAAGTATTGATGGCGCTTCTATTAATGGTTATATCGCAATATTAGGTATTTTGCTGATGTTATCTATTACGCTCGCCCCTTTTGCAACTTCTGCTGCCATAAAACTTAGTGTTTCTAATTAGACGTTTAATAATTCATACTTTTATTACGATATAAGCTGACATGAAGTGGACATTTTTTCATAAATTAGGTTCTCCTAAATGGTTCTTCGACATTTCAGGTAAGTTTTTACCTTGGTTTGTTGTTTTGGGTATTTCTTTGCTTGTCATTGGTTCTATTTGGGGCTTGGCATTTGCACCTAAAGATTACCAGCAAGGCGATAGTTTTAGAATTATCTATCTTCATGTGCCATCCGCTATTCTTGCTCAATCCTGCTATATGATGATGGCTGTATCAGCTATTGTTTCATTGGTTTGGAAAATGAAGTTGGCAGATGTCTTTATTGCATCTGCCGCACCACTTGGTGCCTTATTTACCTTCCTCGCTCTATTTACCGGTGCTGTTTGGGGAAAGCCTACTTGGGGAACGTGGTGGGTTTGGGATGCGCGCTTAACAGCAATGTTAGTATTGTTATTCTTATACTTCGGTGTCATTTCTTTACAGTCTGCGATTGAAGATACTCAGATTGCTTCTAAAGCAACTTCGATACTTGTTTTGGTGGGAATAGTTAATATTCCTATTATTAAATACTCAGTAGACTGGTGGAACACACTTCATCAACCTGCAACCTTTAAATTAACTGAAAAGCCTGCCATGGTTCCTGAAATGTGGATACCTCTTTTAGTGATGGTGGTTGGTATTTATTGTTTTTTTACAGCGTTAGTTATTCTTAGAATGAGAAATGATATTTTGATACGAGAACGTAAAACTAAGTGGGTTAAAGCACTCCTTCATTTCTAATGTAAGTTACCCACGCTTGAATGAATTCTATTTTTATTAGTCAGTTCCAAACACAGTGAAGAGTTTAAGAGTATGCAGTTTACAAATATAGACGCTTTTTTGAGCATGGGCGGCCACGGCCTTTATGTATGGCTCTCTTATGGTGTCGGTTTGCTTGTCTTTATTATTGCTTTTATGAGTCCGGTTCTGAAAAAGAAACGCATTATAAAGGAGCTAAGTCAATTACAGCGAAGGCAATCAAAGCATAAAATGAAAGACAATACTGAAGGCATTAATTGAGGATTTATGATGCACCCTAAACGTAAGCAACGATTAATTTTAGTTTTA
The DNA here is from genome assembly GCA_963975615.1 of uncultured Oleiphilus sp. Classification (GTDB taxonomy): domain Bacteria; phylum Pseudomonadota; class Gammaproteobacteria; order Pseudomonadales; family Oleiphilaceae; genus PZPK01. The sequence continues at coordinate 350 of CAXBKC010000343.1, read as the reverse complement.
TTCTTAGTGTTTGGTTTTTCTATAGTGCTTGGTTTAGCCCTATATGCTTTGAGTGAAAATATAAATTTATTTTATAACCCAACGCAAATCTCGAGTGGGGAAGCGCCAGAGGGTTCCAGAATTCGTGCGGGTGGCATGGTGGTAGAAGGTAGCGTGTCGAGAGACTCGGTGACGCTGGCAAATAAATTTGCGCTGACTGATTACAATGCAACGATTCAAGTCGAATTTATAGGTATTCTTCCTGACTTGTTCCGAGAAGGGCAAGGCATTGTTGCGCTAGGGCGTCTTAATGACGAGAACGTACTAATTGCCGATGAAGTGCTAGCAAAGCATGATGAAAAGTATATGCC
>CAXBKC010000342.1:0-4822 GCA_963975615.1 uncultured Oleiphilus sp. | reverse complement strand
ATTTCGCTAGACATAGCATTATTTGGCATTAATAACTGTGTTATTAATGCCAATATAACTGCTAAATTTAACAAAATCTTAGTCATGCAATTGTATCCAGTTGAATTATGTGATTAACCTTAGCAAATTTTAGAATCTAATTCCATGACATAAGTCACAATCCTAGGTCTATTAAAAGAGTCAACTTACTATCTATTTCCAGTAATAAATTATGCGTTCTCTGAATGATTTAATTTCATAACATGGTTACCCCCCTAACCCCATGTCTTTGAATACTGTATTTTGTCTAAAACCGCACATACCCCAAAATACGAAAAGCATTCTAAAAAACTCACAGTCAAGATTTTTTGAACAATAGAACACGTTGTATGCAACAACCAATAATAAGTTTATGTATTTGATTAGCAAATACTTAAATTGAAAACTTTTACTATGAATATGACATTTTGAACTTTTAAAACATAGACAATTTGTAGTTGAATGAAAATATTACGTTTTCCATTAATTAACAGTACTAGCTTAATTTTATACATTGTTCTAAGTCACATTTATATTCAAGAAATTACCAGCGCTACCTCTTAATAGGTATCATTAGATAAATTTCATATACTCAGGGCGGCTTTATGACGATTTGTAGAACAATGTTGTTATCCTCTATTTTTTTACTTAGCGCATGTGGGAGTGATTCAGATAGTGCTGTGACGGTAGCAGAACAAGTATTACCTCAGGGACAATTCTCTTTAGCTATTTCTGATTCACCTATGGTTGGAGTTTCTCATGTTGGTATGGTCATGGGGGAACTGGTCATGACTGATGCTGAGGGCGTAATCCATAGACATGATTTACAGGATATGGCATTTAACCTGCTCGATTTTCAGGGATTGGATAGCCATCTTGTAGTCGATAATATCGACTTACCTCTGGGTCAGTACCATGATGCCTATGTCACCATCCAACAGGGCGATGGCAATGACGGCTGCTATGTTGAAGATGGCCAGGGTCGACACGGTTTGTATGTAGCCGATGGACAACTTCCAGTTTCAGATTTTGAAATAGTAGCTGACCAGCATATTTCCATCACGATGGAAATTGACTTATATCGTGGCCTATCATATCAACAAGGAGAATACCATTTAGATCATCAAGCTATGTGGTCCGTCGATAATCGGTATATGGGCCACTTGTTGGGTGAAGTAGATCCTCAATGGATCGCCGATTGCGAGACAACTTACTCCGACCGGACTCCGATTGGGGGACAATTTAGTCACATGGCCTATCTGTATCCTGAAGAGATAACTAATATTGATCAAATGACGGATATGAGAACCAATCCTCCTGAGGCGGTAACTCTACCGACTGCGGTAAGTCCTATGATGCAGGATATTGACGGCAACTGGCACTTTGCCATGGGTTATTTACCAGCTGGAAACTATCGGGTCGGCTACAGCTGCTTAGGTCATTTAGATGACCCTGTCACCAATGATATGACTAGTGGTCAATTTGTCATGTTCAAAGATTCTGGTTCAATTACTATAGAAACAGGAACACAGGGAGGCCAGCAGACAGTACATGAGTGCGGTAACGGCAATGGTGGTCATCACGGACACCATGGCGGCTAGCCAAATGAGTCAGGCTCCCATTCACTTGGGAGCCTCCACGACCAAAAAGATAGTAAGCCATGTTAATGATGATTATCATTAAATCGAAATATGAGCAGATGCCCAGATCCATTATGGTTAATTGGCAGCCCTGCATATAAAGTGACAAAAACCAAAAGAGGTTAATCATCAGCCACAACTAAAGAGTCTTTATGATTTTGTTACTTTTCTTGTTGGAAAATAGCTCTTAGTCTTCTCTTATATAGCTTATTTTCCGGACCCATACTGACTTCTTCAATAGCGTCAATAAAACCTAGTATTAAATTCATAGTCAGTTGAAGGAAGTATGTGCCATCACATTCATTATCAAAAATCTAAACGTAATAGAGCGTAAATAATTTATGTGTCTAGGCTCATTTCAGGACATAAACGATTTAGAAAGCTAGTTCTGTTTGTATCTATCTAGATAAGGTTTTGTATTAAAAACGTCTAAGCAAGTGGCCATCTTCACTTTGCCAGATCTGCACAAGTGTTAGCTGTCTTGACTACTTAATCAAGCCTCCGTTTGTCGATAAACTCCTCTCAAGGTTTTAGAGGATTATATCTATGAGAATATTTACTAAACAAACAGTGCTTGAATTTTGGCATGTATTAATTATAATTTTTCCACTTACACTTATCATCCCAAGAATGATGATGCCACTACTTGAAGCACTGTCATTATCAGTGGCATCACTTTTAGCCACTCTGTTAATCGACATCGTTATAGTAGGATTAGCAGTGTTTATCTTTCTTCCTGCCCTAAATAAGCTAACGAGCAAGTATTTTAGTTAAATCACATCCCAGTAACATGGTGTACCGTATTTTTTTGTCAGAAAATCAATAAATACCCGTACTTTAGGTGCTAAATTATCGGTTTCAAGATACAAAGCATTAATAGTTTGAGCTTCTGAGCTAGTAGAAACACGATGGTCTGCCATAATGGGGACCAGTTTTCCCATTTCTAATGCTTTACCTATTAGCCAGGTTGGAAACATCACTATCCCGACACCACCGACGGCACTAGCGACCAAGGTTTCAGCATTATTACTGTATAACGAACCAGTTTCATCAAAAGGCAATAGGTCTTCTTTACCTATAAACCACCGTTGCAGACCCTTGGTACCTTTAAATACCAAACAATTATGCCCTTCAAGTTGTTCCGGTGCCTCTGGCATACCGTGTAACTTTATGTAATCCGGACTCGCTGCCATTACATATTGTTGTATACCTAACCGCTTCATTCGCATAGAAGAATCTTGCAACACACCTATGCGTATCAATAAATCTACACCTTCTTGTGCTGGATCAACAAAACTGTCTGTTTGATGAATTTCAACTTTAAGCAGGGGGTATTTGTTTAATAACTCTGGAATATAAGGGGCAATATGTAAGCGCCCAAATGCCACTGGCGCACTTATTTTAACAGTACCACGAGGCGTATCGGCTTTTTGCTCGATCCGTTCTGCCACTTGCTCATACTGTCTGATTATTTCACTACAGTGCTTAACAAAAACCACGCCTTCTTCTGTCAGTGATATAGCTCTTGTATGACGGTGGAGCAATTTGGTTCCCACCTTATTTTCCAGTTGCGCCATCTTTCTAGAAACCGACGACGGTGTCATATCTTGTCGTCTTGCGACTTCAGAAAAATTGCCAAACTGGTTGGTCATCAAAAAAAGTTTAATCTCGAGAAGAGAGACATCGTAGTTCATAAGCATTCCCCATGAATTTAATCGCTAAGGTGTTAATTATCAATAAAAAAGGCAAACCATATAAATAGCTTGCCTTAATCGTTTACTCTATTAAAAATGGAAATGTCTCATGGTGAGATATACGTAATTCAAATTTTAATCATTAAAGAACATCTTCTTTAATGTACGATCTTTCTTAACCAAATGATGATAGAAAGCTGCGAAAACATGACCCAAAATAAGCATCCAAACGAGCCAAGCTCCAAGTATCTCTTTATGTATAAAATCAATTGGTTTTTCAAAGTCTAGAAAGTTTACTCCCATCCCCTGTTCAATAAAATAAGTAAACCCCCATGTATCTGGAAATTTAGTTATATCAAAAATAAAGAAGAATCCAGTAACAACACCCGTACCCAAATACCCTGTCACTGGCATAGCAATCATTATTGCGTAAAGTAAGTAATGCCCAAACTTCGCTGATTTATGCTCCAATCGTGTCCTGGTTCCTCGGATGGCTGGATATTTACAAATCGCCATATAACTCTTAATAGTACTAAAACACCAATAGATATCCCTAGGGACAAATGCAGTTGCAACGCATTCCAGTTTTCCGGTGTTTTTTCCTCAGTAAACCAATGCCGATAATAAACACTTATGTAGGCACCTAGAAAAAGAAAAGCAGTAAACCAATGAAGTGCCTTAGCTATCATGCCATAATTTTCATTACTATTTTTTAAATTCATATTTAATGTATCTTTAATAATATCGGCTTTGCGGCATGATAATAACGGCCCTAATCGTTTACTTGATTAAAGAGTTGTAATATCTTGCGTTGATATAAACGTTGCATCTTTAGAAAATACTTGAAATTGTTCAACAACCTTCGACATTACGTCTGTTTGAATGTCAGCTAAAAATTCGTCTTCTGAATTAATTTTGATCATTTCAAAAAAGTCCCACGGTGATGCTTTTTGCTCACCGAAAATGCCAATGCCTTTGAACACTTCAAATGAACTCACGCTATTGAGTTTACTGACTGTTGGCAAGTCAACTTCTTTTGCCCATTCTAGGTATTCAGACTCTTTTACGCCTTCTTTAAGATTAAAAAAGACAATCAATGTTCTAGCTTGTTGAGACATTATATTTTTCCTGTTGTTTGTTAGATAAATAAATACAAATAAGTGCGCATGCAATACAAATCATGGACGCTAGACGCCAATAGTTAAGCTCAATCGGTGCATTGCCTAACCACCCTTGGGTATCGATGACTAAACTCATTACCATTTGACCAAACACTGTGGCTACAGTAGCAATTGCAACACCCACTTTTGGCACCGCAGCGACCATCACAACCATATAAACAATGCCAAACAGTGCGCCCATCAGTTGCCATTTAGGTACCGTGAGTAGATTTGCGTCATAGCTGGGTTCAAAGAAAAATATTAATAATAAAGTCACTACCGTTCCGACAGAAAACGTCAGTAATGAACT
>CAXBKC010000341.1:0-4840 GCA_963975615.1 uncultured Oleiphilus sp. | reverse complement strand
ATTATTAACCAAACATTTTCTCATCTCATTTGAGTAAAGCACGGCAGCATTTTCAAACGCTTTTGTGGTGTCGCACGCATCGACAGGCATAAAATGTAAATTACTTTGTGGAATAGAAACATGGTTAAATAACAACCGTTTAGCTTCACCGTAATTGCTCTGTGCATCACTAAAATCTACACAACGTTCATCACCCCACCAAAAATGCAAATTAGACCATTTAATTGAGGTTTTAAACTCTGTATTCACTATAAACGTAAATAACCCTTTAGGTGTCGAGCCACCAGAAAGACAAATATGTTGAATTTCAGTGCACTGACTATAGCGCTCAAATTCACTCGCTAGATAGAAAAACAAGTCATCAGTAGTCTGAAAAACTGTATACGGAGTATTCGTCATATCCAAGCCTTATCACAATTCGCAAAAATAGGTGTCTGTGAGATTCTTACATGGAAAACGCCACTGGTGTCCATCTTTTTGGAGCAAGTCTTCTGCTTCTTTTGGCCCCCATGTCCCCGCTGCATAACCATAAAGAGCGTGTTCAGATTTCTGATAATTAAGAATTGGCTCTACAAATTGCCAACACGCTTGAACAGCATCACTACGAGCAAATAGTGTTGCATCACCTTTAACGGCATCTAGTAATAAACGCTCATAAGCACTCGTTATCGACATTTTTCCTAAGTCTGAATAGCGAAAATCCATACTCACTTCTTCGGTATCAAAACCACTTCCTGTTTTTTTCAAACCAAACTTAATAACAATACCTTCATCTGGTTGTATGCGGATAATCAATTTATTACTGGGAGTATTGGTACCAAAAAACGGATGCGGTGTTTGTTTAAAATGAATAACCACTTCGGTTACTCGAGTCGGTAGTCGCTTGCCTGTTCGCACATAAAAAGGCACGCCATTCCAACGCGAGTTCTGTATACCTAGTTTCATCGCAACATAGGTTTCGGTACGAGATGTCGGATCGACGTCTTTTTCATCACGATAAGCATCTAAGGCCTGCCCTCTAACGACAGAGTCTGTATATTGGCCAAGCACTAAATCTTGCCTCAAATCCTCTTCGCTCAATGGTTGTAGGCTTTCTAGCAATTTAGAAACTTCATCACGAATGGCATCTGCCTTTATCGTTGCTGGTGGCTCCATGGCCATCATCGCTAACACTTGTAAAAGATGATTTTGGAACATATCGCGTAAGGCACCAGAATGGTCATAGTAACCACCACGCCCTTCTACACCTAGAGACTCGGCACTGGTAATCTCGACATAATTGATAAAGTTTCGGTTCCATAAAGGTTCAAACAAACCGTTGGCAAAACGAAATACCAATAAATTTTGAACGGTCTCTTTTCCTAGGTAATGATCAATCCTGAAAATGTACTTCTCATCAAAATGGGCATGCAGAGATTCATCTAATTGAATGGCACTTGCAAGGTCACGACCCAAGGGTTTTTCTATCACAAGTCGCTTTAAGCCGGTACTTTGATTATGTAAATCATGAGCTGCTAAACATTCAGGTATAACATCAAATAAGCTTGGCGGCGTGGCTAAATAATATAAAACACCAGCTTCACGCTCTCGTTTTTCATTAAGCTTATTCAGCCAATGCTTTAGTTTTGAATACTCTTGAGCATCTGAGGTGTTCAGTGATAAGTAATGAACATGTGATAAGAAATCGTCGCTGCAATCATGTTTTAAACGGCTGTGCTCTTTTAAAGGCTCAACAAGGGAAAGCCTGAAACTTTCATCTGTATAATCTGAACGACCTACCCCTAAAATAACAAAATCAGACGGTAACTGTTTTAAACCAAACAAGTCATAAAAAGAAGGCATGAGTTTTCGAAAAGAGAGATCCCCTGACGCGCCAAATATAACGATACATTCACAGAGCATTTCTTGAAGGTTTTTATTAGACATGAGTTCTCACTTGCTCGGATTATAAAAAGAAGCTGGTAAATGCATAACCGAGCTTAGATTTTAGTCTAGTGCAATTTGCTAATCTGGGCTAATAGATCGTCAAACAATGCATTAGCACGTAGCATTACAAGTAAAACATAGTGCTCATGCACTTATTCCTGTAAGCTGCGGACAAATTTTAGTCAGCATTTAATGCATTATCCCCCCATCTTGTTTTGAGAAAATATATGAGTTTTGACTCCCTTGGTTTATCTGATCCTTTAATAAAAGCTATTTCTGACAAAGGATACACTGAACCATCACCAATACAGCTAAAAGCCATTCCTGCCATTTTAAGTGGTCGCGATGTCATGGCTATGGCACAAACTGGCACAGGTAAAACTGCTGGTTTCACACTGCCTTTACTACAAAGATTATCGTCTGGGTCTAAGGTTGAAAGTAACCACATTCGTGCATTAGTTCTCACACCAACTAGAGAATTAGCTGCCCAAGTTGCAGAAAACGTTCAGCAATATGGTAAATACCTTCCCTTGAAAAGTGCAGTTGTTTTTGGTGGCGTTAAAATAAACCCTCAAATGCAAAAGCTACGAGGTGGTGTAGATGTTTTAGTGGCAACACCGGGGCGTTTACTAGACTTATATAAACAAAATGCGATTAAATTCAGTCAGCTAGAAGTATTAGTACTTGATGAAGCAGATAGAATGCTGGATATGGGTTTTATCCATGACATCAGAAGAATCATCGCGCTACTGCCACCGAAACGACAGAACCTCATGTTTTCAGCAACCTTTTCGGGTGAGATAAAGACCTTAGCCAAGAACATTGTAACTGATCCAGTTGAGTTAGCGGTTAGCCCAAAAAATACCACGGCAGTTACAATTGAGCAAAGCGTCCACCCTGTGGATAAAAATAAGAAATCTGCCCTGTTGTGCAAATTAATTTTAGATAACAACTGGCAGCAGGTTTTGGTTTTCTGCCGCACCAAGCATGGTGCGAATAAGCTAACTAAATTTATAGAGGCTCATGGCGTCAGTGCAGCGGCTATTCACGGTAACAAAAGCCAAGGTGCTCGTACCCGCGCTTTAGCAGAATTTAAATCTGGAAAAATCAGAGCCTTAATTGCAACCGATATTGCAGCACGTGGCTTGGATATTTCACAACTTCCACAAGTCGTTAATTTTGAGCTGCCTAATGTCGCCGAAGATTACGTTCATCGTATTGGTAGAACAGGGCGTGCCGGAGCCAACGGTCATGCAGTCTCGTTAGTTTGTGCAGAAGAATATAAAGACTTACTAGGTATTGAACGCTTAATTCAAAAGCCAATTCCTCGCGAAGAAATCGAAGGCTTTAAACCGACGACAGCTCTTGGTACTTCTACGAAAGTACAGGCGCCAAATAAAACAAGAAAGCCGATGAAGCCAAGAGATGGCGGTCAATCGACTGGTCAAGCAAGACCAAGAAACAACACTAATACACCTAGACCAAATGCAAATAATGCCAATCAAAACCCTAATGGCAATGAAGCAGCGAAACCAAACCCATACAAAAAGAAATGGGTGCCACGGAAAAGAACGGTCACAACTAGCTAAACTAGTTGTTAAAAGGTGGCTAAATACGCCACCTATTTTGTAGAATGTGCCCAAAAGTAATAGATAGAGTCATAGATATGGTAACCCCGATAGATATAAAGAAAGACATACAGAAGCAGAACAATCAACTTGATGTCCTTAAAAACAAGCTAGCTTCCGCCCAACAGCGCAACGATCATGAAAAAATCACTCACTTTAAGATTGCGATAACTAAAACTAAGGCCAAAATTGCTAATTTCAAAAAACAACTTACCCGCCAAAATAGCAGCAAAGGCGAAAGCATAAAATCGCTAGCATTTAACCGCCCGCTGACCAAAGCTGAACAAGCAGATATGGGAAAATTAAAAAAATCAGTGCGCGGCCTGATCGTTGTACACCCATTAACAGCTATTGGTCGCGAGATCGGAGTCGATGTTATTACGGGTTTTGCACCGAAAGAGTTTTAATAATACTTTGAATGCTAAGAGTCAGGTAAGAACAAGGTCTGAAAATGGAAATCCTCGAATCTGACTCTATAAAAAATCAAAAAACATATTATTAGCTGTTAGCTGTTTTAAACCAATAACCAACAAAGAAAACCCACGAAGTAATCAGTAATACCCAAGGTAATTTAGGCTCTTTAGCTATAACAACGTCTGTTTCTTCAGCTTGAGTATCTAATTGATCCGTATTTTTAACCTTTTTAATTTGTTTGCTAAGTTCTCTAGTTTCGCTTTATGCTGCTTCTTATATTGATCAATCCCCTTCTGAATACCTTGCGAAATTAATTTAGTTTGCTCTTTATTTTGCCTTGGTTTTTGAATGCTAAGTGCAATTTTTAATGCCTCCTCCTGCGTTTCTACAGAGACTTGCTTTTTTCCTTTTGAATATTTTGTCATTTTATTGAACCAATCCGCTCGTTATTATTGAATAATGCGTGCTAGCAGGGACCTTAGATCTATAAATCGAAATTCACGCCATTAGCCCAGAAAACTTTACGCCAGATAACAGAGCCATCTCTCGATGCCATGTTGCTAAGTCATTTTTATTGAATAAACTCAATGAATCATGGCCGCACGCCCTTGCCATCACCTGCATAAGTTCAACAGAAGCTTCAAAGAAATTCCTCAACTGTGCTGCCGACTTTTCAACGTTTAGGCGCTGTCTCAACTCTGCTTTTTGCGTTGCAATTCCTGTAGGGCAATTATTGGTATTGCACATACGCGCAGCGACACAACCTATAGATTGCATTGCACTGTTTGCGATGGCGACACCATCGGCACCTAAGGCTAAGGCTTTGACAAAATCCATAGGTGTACGGAGGCCGCCTGTGATAATAAGAGTAA
>CAXBKC010000340.1:0-4859 GCA_963975615.1 uncultured Oleiphilus sp. | reverse complement strand
CGATTTACCTGAACCACTTTCACCCACAATAGCGAGAGTTTGACTTTTATAAAGGTTCAGAGAAATATTTTTTACGGCATGGACTGTTTTCTCGCCTTGAGAAAAACATACTGAGAGATTTTTTATTTGGATTTGAATATCTTGATCCATTTTTTTGTTTTTCTCTGTGGATTGTTCAGTGATTATTTGTTTAGTCATCAAGCCTTCCTCGGATCAAAAGCATCACGTACTGCTTCACCAATAAATACTAATAAAGAAAGCATAACGGCTAACACAATAAAGGCAGAAGCACCTAACCAAGGAGCATGTAGATTAGTTTTACCTTGTGCAATCAACTCCCCCAATGAAGGGGAGCCAGGCGGTAAACCAAAACCTAAGAAATCTAAAGACGTCAGCGTGGTAATAGAGCCGGTAAGAATAAATGGCATGAAGGTTAGGGTGGCGACCATGGCGTTCGGTAGCATGTGTGTGAACATGATGCCTTTGTTATCAAGCCCCAATGCTCTTGCAGCTCGAACATATTCTAAATTACGTGCTCTTAAAAATTCGGCCCTAACGACATCAACCAAGCCCATCCAGCTAAACATCAACATGATGCCTAATAACCACCAAAAATTTGGCGTGATAAAACTAGTCATAATGATAAGTAGAAATAGTACCGGCAAACCAGACCAGATTTCGATAAAACGTTGTCCGAATAAGTCGATTTTTCCACCATAAAACCCTTGTAGGGCGCCAACAATAACGCCAAATATCGAACTAAAAATAGTTAAGGCCAAGCCAAATAAAACCGAGATACGAAATCCGTATATGAGTCGGGCGACAACATCGCGAGCTTGATCGTCTGTGCCAAGCCAGTTTTCTTGAGAGGGTGGTGCGGGTGCAGGCACAGAAAGATTATAGTTAATAGTGTCGTAGCTATAGCGTATTAAGGGCCATACCATCCAGCCATTTTCATTAATCAGTTCTGCGACATATTCATCTCTATAATCCGCTTCGGTGAGAAAATCGCCGCCAAAGGTTGTTTCTGAATAGATGTTGAAAATAGGGAAGTACAATTGCTCGTTATAAGAAACTACAACAGGCTTATCGTTCGCAATTATTTCGGCAAACAGTGTACCAACGAACAGGATGCTAAATAAGATTAAGGAATAAAATCCGCGTTTATTTTGTCGGAAATTAATCCAGCGACGTCGATTTAAAGGTGTCCAGTTTGAGACCTTGAAAAAATTCATTATTGCTCCCTGCTCGAAAAGTCGATACGAGGGTCAATAAACATATAGGTCAAATCACTAATCAGTTTCAAAAATAAGCCCATCAGAGTGAATACGTATAAAGTGCCAAACATGACAGGGTAATCGCGGTTCAATACCGCTTCAAAGCCTAAAAGTCCTAAGCCATCTAAAGAGAAGATAACTTCTATTAGCATTGAGCCGGTAAAAAAAATACCAATTAAGGCGCTCGGCATGCCAGCAATAACAATCAGCATGGCGTTACGAAATACATGGCCGTACAAAATACTACGATCGGTCAGGCCTTTGGCTCTGGCGGTTACCACATATTGCTTATTAATTTCATCCATAAAGGAGTTTTTAGTCAGCATGGTCAGTGTCGCAAAACCACCTATGACAATCGCTGTCACAGGTAAGGCTAAATGCCAAGCATAATCTAGTATCTGCTCTGTTAAGCTCATGGTGTCAAAGTCAGGAGATGTTAGCCCACGCAAGGGGAACCAATCCCAATAACTTCCACCCGCAAAAAGTACAATTAGGATCACACCAAACAGAAATCCTGGGATGGCATAACCGACGATGATGACGCTACTGGTCCAGAGGTCAAACTGTGAACCATCTTTGATGGCCTTCTTGATGCCAAGTGGAATAGAAATAAGGTAAATGATGAGGGTTGACCATAAGCCTAAAGAAATTGAAACAGGCATCTTTTCCAAGACTAAATCTGTCACGCTCTTGTCACGAAAAAAGCTTTCACCAAAATCAAAGACAGCGTAATTCTTTATCATAATAAAAAAGCGTTCATAAGCTGGCTTATCGAAGCCATAGAGCTTTTCTATTCTAGTGACTAATTCTGGGTCAAGACCTTGAGCGCCACGGTATTTCGAGCTACTACTTGAAGAGCCAATCGAAGAGCTTCCACTAGATGATACTTCACCGCCGCCACCTAAGCGTGCTTGAACATCAGAATCCATGCCCTGAATTTGAGCTAGCATTCGTTCTACGGGGCCGCCGGGTGCAGCTTGGACAATGATGAAATTTAAAAGCATGATCCCCAATAGCGTGGGGATCATTAATAACAAACGTCTTAGAATGTAGGCGCTCATGGTTGTTTGAACCACCATGTATCAATCGATACGCCAGACTTAGGGGAAACTTTAGGGTGAGTTAATTTATTCGAATAAGCAATGCGCTCAACAGGATTAAACCAGTTAGGTATGACATAGTGATTTGCTAATAAGACTCTATCTAAGGCGCGTGTACGAGTAATTAAGGCCTTTCTGTTTGGTGCACTTATAACGAGCTCAATTAGCTTGTCGATAGCAGGGGAGTCAATGCCAATATAATTACGTGAGCCTTGTTCATCCGCTTTACTTGAATGCCAATACTCACGTTGTTCATTGCCGGGCGAGTTCGATTGTCCAAAGCCTCCAACCATAATGTCAAAATCAAATGAACGACTGCGGTTAATATATTGCGTTGTATCCACTACTCGAATAGACGCTTCAATACCCAGCTTCTCCAGGTTCTTGATGAAAGGCTGGACGACTCTCTCGAAATCTTTTTGATAAAGTAAGAACTCAAAAACAAAGGGCTTTTTAGTTTTTACATTGACTAGCTTATTATTTACAACGGCATAGCCTGCTTCTTTTAATAATTTGCTAGCCGTACGTAAATTTTTCCGAATAGAGTCGGGTGTATCTGTTGACGGTGTGCTGAATTCTGTCGTGAAAACACTATCAGGGATTTGTCCTTTAAGCGGCGTTAATATTTCAAGTTCTTCTTTCGAGGGGAGGCCGCGAGATGCAAGTTCCGAGTTTTCAAAAAAGCTTTGGTTGCGCGCATACTGGCCATTAAAAAGGTTGTCATTGGTCCATTCAAAATCAAAGGCATAGCCTATTGCTTCACGTACTCGCTGATCTTTGAATAAATCTCGACGGGTATTGATAATAAATGCTTGCAAGCCTGCAGGTCGCTCATGAGCAATTTCTTCTTTTATTAGCTCGCCAGAATCAAATTTTTGGCCAGTGTAAGAATTCGCCCAGTTTCTAGCTGTTCTTTCTTCACGGAAATCATACTCGCCGGCCTTAAAGGCCTCAAGAGCAACGGTATTATCTTTGTAATACTCATAAATTATTTTATCGAAATTATAGCGACCTTTATTAACAGGTAAGTCTTTAGCCCAATAGTTTTCATCCCGCTTAAGTGTGACAGATCTTCCTGGGTTAACACTTTCTATAATATAAGGGCCATTTCCGACTGGCGGATTTAAGGAAGATTTACCAAAATCATTTTTTGTCCAGTACGCTTTTGAAAAAATTGGTATCTGACCCAGAATTAAGGGTAGTTCTTTATTTTGATTATTTTTGAAAATGAACTGAATGGTGAGATTATCAATAACGTTTATCGAAGCAACGTCTGCATAGTAAGCATTAAAGAACGGCCTAGCTTGTTCATGTTTGGTTAATGTATTGAAACTGAACTCAACATCTTTTGCTCGAATATCCGATCCATCGCTAAATTTTGCTTTTGGGTTGATGTAAAAAGTAACCGAAGAACGATCTTCAGGCATAGATACCTTTTCAGCAATCAAGCCGTATTCGCTGAATGCTTCGTCTAAAGAATGTTCAGTTAACCCTTGATAAAGGTAGGGGGAACCAGCGGCAGGAACGCCCTTAATAATATAAGGGTTTAAACTATCAAAGTTGTCACCGACGACGGCTAGTCTCAGTGTGCCACCCTTGGGCGCTTGAGGATTTGTATAGTCAAAGTGTGTAAAATCCGATGCATATTTAAGCTCACCATGCATGGCGAAGCCATGTTCAGCTTCTGGATTTACATCAGCCAAAACAGGTAAGGAAAGAAAGGAAAGAAAGCAGATCGAACGAGCAAAGGTTTTAAATACAGTCATAAGAATCAAATTGTTGTTAGTGATGAGAATTATCGTAAAGCTTAATAATAGAAGCGTCTAGGGCTTTAGCTAGGTTTAAATTTACAAATAATTAAATTGAGACACTTCACACAACTACTAACGCAGAAAATACGAAGTTTAAAACTTTTGTGAAATGTCAGTAATATCTACTTCAATTCAGTTTTCTTTTCATTGCATCGTTTACACTTATAGCTTGTTACTAATCGGCCTTGCTTAACATCAAATTGTGAGTTGCTAACAACATCCCATTTATGAAAACCGTGTTTGCATAATGTTTTACCTTTGTGCTTTTCTTGAAGGGATGGCTTTTTAAAAGGAAGAACATTCGTCATGATCGTTTCCGAGACGTTTAAAAACAGCTATTATCATTGATTACTATAATTACAGGCTAATCTCTTTCATGCTACCAAGTCGTTATCGTGGCCGCTACTCTTTATTTATTCTACTTAGCCTGCTGGCGCATTTAACGGTTGTTGTTATTTTATTCTGGGTTGGTGATAAACAAGATGAACAGGCTAAAACTGAAAAAACAGTCATCGTAACGCTTAAGAAAGAAGAAGAACCTAAGAAAGAAGAACCTAAACGGAAAGAAGAAGCCAAGAAGCAAGAAGCTAAGAAGCAAGAGGCTAAGAAGCAAGAGGCTAAGAAGCAAGAGGCCAAGAAGCAAGAGGCCAAGAAGCAAGAAGCTAAGAAGC
>CAXBKC010000339.1:0-4873 GCA_963975615.1 uncultured Oleiphilus sp. | reverse complement strand
AGTTCAAGCAATCGCATCCAATAGCTTTGTTCGTAAAAGCACCCTGATCGTAAAACTCAGTAATCATGCAAAACAGCTTAGTATGCGGCTCAATGATTTAGGCGGCTTGGACACCGAATTTGACGTTATCACCTATAAAGATTTTGAAAACAATCATGAAAGACATGCTAATTCAGATGTGTACTACTTAATTGACCTCGACAGTAAAGCTGCGATCAATGCTAGTCAGTTCATCAGCCTAAATAAAAAAGCTAAAGTGCTTATTACGACACCTTATCCTTCGCATGAGTTAGTTGAATACACTAATAGCAACGTCATCTTTGAGTATTCTATTGCTCAAGCAAAGGCTGAAGGCCTTTACCTACCCGTAAAAGTAATTCAACCTTCACAGTTTCTTGTACCTTATACCTCAGACTTAGATGCCCCCATATCTGGTATAGGTGCAGATCTTATAGAGAAACAGTTAAGCCATTGGTTTAGCCAAGTAACATTAAACAATGGGGATAAGGTAGTTATACTGTGCCGGAATATTACTGAGGCAGGTCTTTACTTTCAGACATTAAGCCGATTACTTTCCTATAATAATGAACTCGCTATCAATACCTCCCTGATTACTTCTCAAAGCAATGATCCAGGGCAGCTAATTAATACTTTTAAAATGGATGAGTCTGCGCATATTGCCTTAACGGTAAACCTACTGCTAGATAATGTTATATTTCTGCCAAGCGTCAATCACGTTGTGAACTTTAAGCCCCTATCCTTACCACAAACTCATCGGTTAGTGAGCCTACTAGCTAGACCATCTGAAGGGAAAGTTATTGGAACAATTTGGGACTACGCTGGGCTTGACTGGAGTGAGCCCAGCTTAGGAATCGATATAGAGCAATCTCTACTAGGTGATACCAACAAAGCTTACCGAATAGAGCCTAAAGGGGACCAAGAAAATAGGACTGATCTGCTAGGTAGGGGGGCGCTGGTTCATGTTTTGAGAGGAATCATTGAATCTGACTCTAAGTTTAAGCCATTTACTCTAGGGCTATTTGGTAAATGGGGGACTGGAAAGAGTACAATTATCCATCTATTGAAGCAGGAGTTTAAGAGTAATCCTGACTACCACTTTAGTATTTTTAATGCATGGGAAAATGAACATTGCGACTTCATGGCAGGCGCTTTAGCAAATCACTTAGCAACTGACCTCTATTCGAAAAAAAGCCTTCTTAAGCGTACTTACATGCTAGGGAAGTATAAAGTGTTCTTACAGAAAGATGCTTTGAAAAATACTTTGATTTGGTGGGTGCTCATGGGAATTTCAGCACTTGCCGTCATCAGCACAGGGTTAATCGACAGCTTCTTACCGGAAGGTATAAAATCCCCAATAATCACTTCTGGAGTAGCATCTGGTCTAGCTCTAACAATATTTGGCATAGCTAAAAATATCTGGGCTAGCCCTTTTCTCAAGAAAATAAAGTCTATTAGTAACTCCCCAGACTATTCGAAACACTTAGGTGCTGCCCAGTACCTCAAAGAAGACATGCGAGCATTAATGGATTCGTATAGCTTTTCAACTACACGATATCTTAAAGCGAAGTTTAGCTCCTTCTTTGGTTCAATCGAGACTGACCTACATAAAGAAGTGCCAACTATTGGAAGAAAAATCATACTCGTCGTTGAAGATCTGGATCGCTGCTCACCAGAGCAAATAGTTAGTACTTTAGAAGCTATAAGACTATTAGGAAGCCTCGATAATGTAATTGTGGTATTCGCTGTAGATGGAGAGCAACTATTGAATGCCGTCGCTTTAAAGAGCTTGAATAACTTCATAGGCCAGAAACAGTCTCAACAGATAGCACGTGACTTTTTAGGCAAACTATTTCAGTTAGTTATTGAACTGGATGAGCCAAAACCTGCACAACTATCTCAGTTTATTCAGAAGCGACTTTATGACTCGATTGCAGTTGAAACTGAAATAACAGACTCATTTAAGCGAAGCGAGCACCTGAAGCAACAGGCAAAAGAAGCAGTTAAAGACTATAAAGTAGATTGGGAAGAAGCTGAAAGTGAAGAGGAGCAAATAACCGAAACTTCAGACTCGTACCTAAAAAGCACCATAGCGGAGGTTGAATATTTTACTCTGCTCACAGGCCTTTTTAATATTGGTAACCCTAGAACTTTGATTCGACTTCATAACTCAATAACCCTATTAAAAGGTCTCTTTCCGGTACTCATTAGTAATGATGAGATGTTGAAAGAATATATGTTCTACCTTTTCCTAAATGAAATTTACACTGTTAGCATACCAACCCATGCTTTTGACATGCCCAAATTTTTCGAAGAGCTAACTGATACTAGCTCTAGCAGAGACAGTGTCGTTCAATATCACTATCAACAAGACATAGAGTGTAATGATTTTAACGCCCTACAAGTAACCCTTAACAGAGTCCGTAAGGTCTCCATCCCTCACGTGAAAGTGCTTGGAAAGGCATAGGTAATATTCATGGTTAAAACAGATTACATTCCAACGGTTAAATCTCTCATTGGCCAAGGAGCCATTGCAGTCTCTGGCAACGAAGAGTTGATAAGAGCATTTTCAGAGTTTATCTACTTCAAAGGTTTTCATTTTAATGTATCAGAACCCAATTTTGATTGTGGGAATTTAGGCTATTTAGAGATTGATGATAGATATAATTGCTCAAAACTTTTAAGTAAAAGCTCTAGAAATAACCAATCTATAGGGGTGTTATATTCGTTAGACCTAAGTGGAAAAATTAGCTTAACCGTTCATCGTCATAATGATCAGCAGGATAACTTACAGCTCATGTTTGTTACTAATACGGGCGATGCTAAACATCAAGAAACTGTATTTGAGAAGATATATGACCTATTAGACAACTCTGAGTATTTCTATGTTTGTCAGCAGTGCAATCAGCTGGTGGACTCGAGACTGATTGATATCAGTGATATACCCGTTTGCGCAGCTGGCTCATGCACAAGAACATTTAAACAGACCTTTGACGTTAACCAAGTAGATAGAGTAACAAGCTCAAGGTTTGACGAAATTAGAGTTGCTATTTTTGAAGATGAGATTCGGCTGTTCAATTCAACGACCTTTTGACCTCACCCACATGAATGCCACTCTGGTTATGCCATTAAAGCCACACTTCCATTATCAGCAAGCCCTTCTGAAGTGAAAGAGCTAAAAACTAAAATAGAGAGTGAGCATAAATACCCTGCTGATTGTTTCTATTGCAAAGAGGAGCCCCATGAAGGTATGGGAATCAGTCGTTTGGTCAATGACAGCATCGAGGCTATTACTTGTTACGCTTGCGCGACTGAGCATCACGGCGCCATATATTAACCCGCTTAACAGTTGATATTTCATCTCCACTGGAAAATGGCTTAAACACCTTACAAAGTGGTACTAAAGTGGTGACTAAATGTATTTATCACAAAACAAAATACAAATAAGCCATTGAATTAGAAGCAAAACAAAAACTCGCACCACATTCAGATCCAAAATGTAGAGTAACGTTTCTCCCTACTCTCAAATGCTAAAAATCCGTAATGACAAATGTTATTACGGATTTTTTGTTTTTAGCGCTTTGTGTGACGGTTTCCTATTGAGTGAAAAAGTAGGACTGAAATGGTGACTAATTTGATTCGTCATAACTGTTAAAAAATCTAGTTATTCATTTGAACTTAAGCTAATACATATCAATGTCAATTATGCATCAATGTGCTAGAGCCCAAAGCACATAAGGCATTGAGCAATTAAGTTAGGCCAATTTCGCCCCATTTAATAGACAAGCAAATCGCCATCAACTACCCTCATATATGCCGTTAAAATAAACAGTATCTCGTTAAGAACAGTTATTAATGGCAATGAAGGGATAACAAAGCAGGGGGCCGAAAAATGAAAAATATTTTTGTTTTTGGTGCGGACGAGTTCAACCTTTCCCTAATGCGTTCGCTCGATTCTGCCCATGAATATTGTTTTCATGAGCTTTATCAATATTCAGAGGTAAAGACAGGAAAAGAATTTCCGGTCGAAACCTTGTATGAAGGCGCTTTAGCGCGATTGAATAGCTATCCTGGCTCCGTAGATGCCATTGTTGGCTATTTGGATTTCCCCGTTAGCACCATGCTCCCTCTATTGTGCCAATCTTTAGGCTTACCCTCTCCCAGCTTTGAAGCAGTACTCAAATGCGAGCATAAATACTGGAGCAGGTTGGAACAGCGCCGAGTCATCCCAGAATACATCCCAAACTTTTGCTCGGTTGATCCTTTTAAAGATGATTATAAGCAGCAAATCACCCTCGATTATCCTTTCTGGCTTAAGCCGGTAAAAGCGGTTTTATCACACCTTGGGTTTATGGTGCGTAATGATAGTGAACTCGAAATGGCGATTATGGAGACACGCAAAAAAATTTACTGCTTTGCCAAACCGTTCAATTATTTACTTCAATTTGCCGACCTGCCAGATGAAATTGCCGCTGTTGATGGCTATCACTGCATCGCCGAAGAAATAATCTCCCATGGCCAACAATGCACGCTTGAAGGCTATGTTTTTGATGGCAAACTCTGTGTCTATGGAGCAGTTGACTCAATACGTGAAGGTGAGCATGGTTCCAGCTTTTCTCGCTATCAGTATCCATCATCAATCCCACAGACGGTTCAGGACAAAATGATCGCCGTCACCGAGCGCTTCCTTACCGCTATCGATTTTGATAATGGTCCATTCAATATCGAATATTACTGGGACAAGGATAGTGACCATATCTGGTTGCTGGAAATTAATACCCGTATTTCCAAGTCCCATTCGCCATTATTTCGCAACGTCGATGGCAAGTCACATCACCAGGTAATGCTGGATTTG
>CAXBKC010000338.1:0-4932 GCA_963975615.1 uncultured Oleiphilus sp. | reverse complement strand
CGCGGCAACTGGAACGCCCTTCGACAAGCTCAGGGACCGCCTTCGACAAGCTCAGGGACCGCCTTCGACGGCTCAGGGCTCGGTACTTTTTAAACCCCCAGAACACCAAAAAACAAACGCTCGTTGAGCCCGTCGAAACGGGTAAGGAACGAGAACTCGCGGCAACTGGAACGCCCTTCGACAAGCTCAGGGACCGCCTTCGACGAGCACAGGGCACGGTACTTTTAAAAGTTATAAAGGTGGATCAATTCGATCTGCTGTAGAAGTATTCACCCTAAACCAACCGGCAATTGAATAACGGTCGCGCGTTGCAGGTAAAACTTCATGAGGAAACTCTTCACTTAAGAATATAGCTACGCTGCCAAAACTAGGCGTCACTTTAATACCCTCTTTGTCTTTGTCATCCAAATAAAGTACTAATTCGCCGCCATCATCTGGTTGCCAACCATGATTCAAGTAAACAACAATTGATAATATCCGGTTTGCACCACCACGAAATGCATCATAGTGTTTTTTATAAAAGTCACCAGGCGAGTAATGTGCAAAATGGCTTTCAAAAGAAAATAAACCCAAGAATAAACGGCGATTTAAATACACCTGCAATTTAGCATTCCAATCAAGCCAATGTTTACCCGCATCAGACTCACCATTTATCCAACAAATTTCGTCTTTTCTAACAAAGTTATTGAGAATATGCGCCTGATCACGGCCGATACCCGCCTGTTCAAAATTAAACTGAGGCATCGATTGAAGGTGATGATATAAATCATCACCTAACTTTTTAGGAAGCGCGCAAGGGTTAATACTAAAACCCTTTTGCTGAAGGTCTAAGGCAACTTTCTCAAAGAAAACCGTATCTTCACCGCCCGACTCATCGCGAAAATCTAAAATAGCTGACACACAGTTTCCTCAATAAAAGAAATTATTACCTTATGCTCTAGATTAAGCACTAAGAAAGAGAATGATAGATAATATGGAAGGAACAGTTAGAGTAGCAATTACATTCATCGCAAGAAACTGCGGATGCTCGGCTATATTAGTACCGTAAGCTTTGGCGCCTTTCCAAGCAACAAAAGTCAGACACCATGGAATCAAACCGAACAAGCTAGATACTGGCCATATGTTACACAGTATAGCGCCCAAGAATAACAGTGGAACAAGTAATGTTATAAAAAGGTACAGCCGGGTCCCAAATGACTCCCCTTTCACAATCCAAATATGCTTTCTTCCTATCGAACGATCAGCCTCTAGATCGGGCAATTGATTTAATAACAACAAGTTATTAACCATGAGAAATATCAACAAGGCTGTAGGTATTAACTCTACCGATAGATAACCGAGCAAGACGCTACTAGAGCCATATACCATCAAGATGCCAAAACCCACTCCCGGAGCAATCAAGCATAGCCATGGGCTCCGATTAACCGGCCCCGTGTAAGCGAGTATTAGGAGAAGCCCTAACAGGCCAATCAGTAAAAGTGACAAGTTAAGTTCGCTAGAACGTGTATAACTTAGATATAAAAGGTAAATTCCCGCGAGACTGGTCAGTATTAACGTCACAATAGCTGCACACAAAACACTTTTCGCCGAGCTTGGATCAGACGGCAAGGCGCCGCTGCCTCCGCTAAAGGGTGTTTTTTTAGTTTTAAAATCCAGACCACTCTTGAAGTCTAAGTATTCATTAAATAAATTACTGCTGATATGAGCGAATGTTGCACCTAACACGATCAAAATAAGGCTTAGTACATCCAAAATATGATGAGTATAGTAAATGGATGCACACGCCAGTAATATACAAACTGGCGTGAGCATAAGAAAAGGTAAGCGGCTTGCTGACACTATGCTTCGTAAGTTCTGCCCAATCACACGCTTAATCCTTTTTAGCAGCTAATTAAGAAATCTTTAACAAAGCATTGGCTGTAGACTTCGCTTTACGGTAAAGCTCGGGGTCATTCATTAACTGTTTTAGATCTGTTGTTACAAACATTTCTGACAACTTCGTTTGGCCTTCTTCAGTCTCAAGTAGCTCTGGCATCATCTTTTCAATGCAACGTAACATTACCTCAGGTGACACAGAAGCACCAGGCGATGCGCCCAATAGGGTGCCGTAGCTTAGATCTTCAGAGATGATTATTTCTGTGCCCATCTGAAGATCTCCGTCTTTTATAATCTGTACTCGTTGACCAGCCTGCACAATATTCCATTCAAACTTTTTGCGAATACCTGGAGCAAAGTTTTCTAATTCAACAAACATATTCTCTTTACCTTTAAAAGTTTCAGAGACTAAATATTTGACCAATGGAAAGTGTTCTAAAGCGACATTCAAGAAGTTAGGTAGATCATGTAAACGCATTGAGCGAACATATTCGACAAAGCCTCGGCCTTTTTCGAGTACCGGCATAAAGTTTGCGAAAGGCCCAAACAATAAATAATGGCGCCCATTAGCGGCACGTAAATCCAGATGCGGTACAGACATTGGTGGCGCGCCTACTTTTGCTTTACCGTAGGTTTTGGCGTTGTAGTATTTTGCTGCCTCTTCATCAATTTCAGCCATTAAGAAACGGCCACCAACTGGAAAACCAGCAAAACGGTGACGACAAGGTAAGTGACTTTTCTTCAATAAAGGAAAAGCACCGCCACCAGCACCGACAAATAGTTTGTCTGCTTTATACTGGACAGCATTGCCATCTTTATTGGCCTCAACAATCCACGTTCCAGTTGGGCTCTTATGGACACGTTTAACGTGGGTATTAAGATCGATCTTTACGTTTTGATGAGCAAGATAGCGCGCCATCTCTTCCGTGACAGCTTGAAAGTTAACGTCGGTTCCACCTTCAATTTTAGTCGCCGCCATACGTTCTGATTCGGGCCGGTTTTCCATTGTGTAAGGAATCCAGCTTTTAATCTCTTCATGGGAGTCAGAAAACATCATATTGTCGAAAAAGTGATGTTTAGACATTTCCTGATAACGCTTGCGCAACAGCTCAATACTGTCTTCTGCAACCAGCGTGCAGTGTTTTGTTGCATGAATAAAAATTGAAGGATCTTCAACAACACCTTGCTTAACCAAGTAAGCCCAAAACTGCTTGGCTATATTAAACTGAGCATGAATATGAAGTGCTTTATCGACTGCAATTTCCTCTTCATCTACTGGGGTATAGTTTAGTTCGCAGTTTGCTTCATGGCCGGTACCGGCATTATTAAAGACACCACTATTACTCATTGCTGGCCCAGAAAGACGCTCAATTACTGTAATATCCAATTCAGGATTCAACTCTCTGGCAAGCGTTGCTAAGGTAACGCCCATAATACCTGCACCAATAATTACTAACCTCATACTCATTCTCTCGACAGCTTGTGACTTTTGGAAAATTTTTAGTGGGGTATTTGAAGGATAAATCAAATTACTCCCCATGACTTGCGGGGATTATACGATTATAAAAGCGGTAATTCGAGAATGAATTAAATTAATAACTCAAATGGGGACAGGTTTATAAGGAAGCGCGTTTTTTTAAACAATAGAAAGGGATATAGAAAAAATAAAGGCAATGAAATTACTTTCATTGCCTTTAAACTTAAAACTTCAACTTTAAAACTTAGAAGCGCATTGCAGCGTTTAATTCAATTGCATCGCCGTCTGCATCTTGACCAAGCGTCATATAGCTCAAGCCCAATTTAACAACTGGTGTAACAAAGTAATTAGCTCTCACATCGATAGAAGATTCATCGTAATTATCTACACTCATTAAAGATGCACCAGCACCAAAACTTAATGCTTTATCTACGTAATAGTCTGCACCGGCACTAATGCCATAGCCTGACTCATCAGAAATATCTAAGTAAGCAAGCCCAAGATCAAACGCTAAAGAAGTTTCACCTTCTAACTTATTGACACCATGAGCATCTACCGATAATGAAGATCGATCAGCTTCATCATAATCCTCATAAGATACCACAACATCAGTATTTTCGTTTATGTATGTACCCACACCCAAGCTTATTACAGTTTCATCGCCGGTAACATCACTATCAATGTCGCTATAGGAAGCTTCAACTATCACATTTCCTTTAGTTACAAATCGACCACTTAAGCCAATAGTATCTACTGAAAATGAACCAGGCACATCATATTCAAAAGTAGCCCATGTTAAATCTACAAAAGAAGACTTATCTAAAAATGCTGCTTCATTTAAAGGGCCTTTAGTAGTATCCACACGATCTAAATGCGCACGGGCATTTAAACCAAAACCATCGATATCCTGACCAAGATCTTCGCCACTCAAATATCCAGCACCAACTTCAAATTGATAATCCTGCGCAGTTGCGACTGAAGAAGCTAAAACTGCAACGGCTGTACCCAACATTAGTTTTTTCATTTTAATATCCTTTCTATAATAATTAACTTATGGTTGATTCAGTTTCAAAAGTGTTATTTCTTCTCGCATCTAAGCTTTGCTTTTATACGAGTACAAGCAAAAATACATCACTAATCGGTATAAGCTTAGTTCATATATTTTGGCTTACAAATATCGAAAAAAATATATTCGACATTACTCAAGCCAGCTACACACTAGCGTTATGGTAGTTCGCAATTCATTCTGCTCATCTACTTTGTTAGCGCTTGACCCGAATAAGAGCAATCAGTAAATTATTAATCCACAGCCTTTCTTTTCAGACTAAAACCCAAAAGAGTCAAATACATGAAATTTATCGATACCCCAAAATTCGGCGGCCCCGAAGTGATGACACTTGCTGAAGGCCCAAACCCAGAAATCAAAGCTAACGAAGTACTCATTGAAGTTCATGCCGCAGGGGTAAACAGACCCGATGTCATTCAACGACAAGGACTTTATCCTGCACCAAAAGGCGCTTCACCCATTCTTGGTTTAGAAGTCGCCGGCGTTATTTCCAAGATTGGCGCTGATATAAAGG
>CAXBKC010000337.1:0-4949 GCA_963975615.1 uncultured Oleiphilus sp. | reverse complement strand
AGCTTTGGTATGAGGTGATAAATTGCGCCGATTGAGATCATTGCAACCCAGCCTAATGCACCAGAATGGACGTGACCAATCGTCCAATCAGTATTGTGAGATAAAGCATTAACCGTCTTTATAGACATCATAGGGCCTTCAAAAGTTGACATGCCATAGAATGATAAAGAGACAACAAGGAAGCGTAAAATTGGGTCTGTACGTAGTTTATGCCACGCACCTGATAGTGTCATCATACCGTTAATCATACCGCCCCAAGAGGGAGCTAAAAGAATTAACGACATAACCATACCTACACTCTGTGCCCAGTCAGGTAAGGTGCTGTAATGCAAGTGGTGAGCGCCGGCCCAAACGTATATCGAAATAATTGCCCAGAAATGGATGATAGATAAACGATAAGAATAGACAGGACGGCCAGTTTGTTTTGGTATGAAATAGTACATCATGCCCAAAAAGCCAGCTGTTAAGTAAAAGCCTACCGCATTATGGCCATACCACCATTGGACCATTGCATCGACAGTTCCAGCATATACAGAGTAAGACTTAAGGAACGATACTGGTATCACCATGCTATTGACAATATGTAAGACGGCAATCGTAATTATGAACGCGCCGTAGAACCAGTTTGCAACATAGATGTGTTTTGTTTTTCGCTTGCTAATGGTGCCAAAGAATAAAATGGCGTAAGAAACCCAGACAATTGCAATCAGGATATCAATTGGCCATTCGAGCTCTGCGTATTCTTTAGTGCTTGTATATCCAAGAGGAAGAGTAATAACCGCCGCTACGATAACTGTCTGCCAGCCCCAGAAAATAAACGAGGCCAGGGTGTCTGACAATAACCGAGCTTGGCATGTCCGTTGTACAACATAAAGAGACGTTGCGAATAAAGCGCAGCCACCAAAAGCAAAGATAACAGCATTTGTATGAAGAGGGCGGATGCGTCCAAAACTTAACCATGCGGTATCGAAGTTAAGCTCGGGCCATACTAATTGAGCAGCTATAAGAACACCGACGGCCATGCCGACAATACCCCAAACCACAGTCATAATGGCAAACTGCCTTACAACTTTATAGTTGTAAGTAATTTGATTGATCTCTTTGCTCATCGTGAGGATTCCATCTGTTTTTACAGGAAAGTTATAAAATAATTATAGCTCAAATGGCCGTAGTTTTGGCGTGCCACCCAACTAAAATTTGTCAAATTTAGGGTAAAGATCTCCCCAGATTTGGCTAGGCGTGAAGGGTACTGATGGATGACAATAAAATCAATATTAAAAACTTAAATTCCTAAGTGTTTAATTGATATATATCAATGAAGGTATGGAATGTAATGAATAGTAAGCATTCGATATAGTGTTAAAAACCCATTTACAGGGTCTGAAATTGATAAAGGGGGACTTTCAAAGATATTGATTCCCCTTAGTGATCATGTCTTCTGGCTTATTTTATAAGGGCATAAGCTAGATTGAGATATTTATTTTGGTCTTAAGGTATTTCAAGAACGGTTGTTTTTTCTTCTTTTTCAAGCATTAGGTTAAGTTTGCCCATCATTTCCTTTCGTTCATGAGATTGCTCCCACAACTGCCAATCTACCTTGCTTCTCCAATTGCAAAGTAAAAATCTATGCCTATGGTTTTCTGTATCTTTCAGGGATTCTCCAGATATAAAACCATCCGAACGAATTGCTTTTTGTAGAATTTCTTTAGCGGTATCTTCGTAGTTTGCTTCTAATGACTCGGCAATAAACCGTTCAATGATGACTCTGATCATAAGTTCTCCTTCATTGCTTTAACTGATTATTATGTAAAAGGTAGTTTTTAAATATTAACCTGAAAAGGTAGTGGTACAATATTTGTTATGCAAGTGTGTAATAATTAAAAAGCTAGTAAAAGCTATATTTTATTACTAATTGATTAAACTTTACTTGAGTATGACTACTTGGGGTATAAATTATTGAGGTTTTTTAGTGCAAATTAACAATGAAGACCCAAAACTGCTGGATACTCAGGGCTTATATTGCCCAGAACCAATCATGCTTTTACATTCCAAAATAGATGATCTGAAAGTGGGAGAGCTCTGTCTTTTATTAGCAAGTGATCCTGCAACTAAAAGAGATGTGCCTAAATTTTGCCAGTTTCTAGGGCATACATTGGTCTCAGTAGAAGAAGTTGACCAGATTTTTAGGTATTTAATACAAAAATGTTAAATATCTGATTTACGTGCACAAATAAATAGGTGTACGTTATTTGATTTAAATTTCTCCAAGGCCTTAGCTTTAATAAGCTTTTTACGAGCCTCTTGCTCACGCCCCATGCGTGTAAGAATCTGGACGAGCTCTTGATGAGCTGAAGTACTGGGCATATTAAGTGAAAGATCACAATAAGTTTCAGCAGCTTCTTCAAGTTTGCCTTGTTCCACAAATATCTTTCCTAGAGTAGTTGAGGTTGCTGTATTTTTAGAGTCAATCTGAATGGCTTTTCTTAAATTTTCTATCGCCTCTTCACTGCGGCCTAGCTGCCAAAGGACTGCACCGAGACCAGTATAATTTCTAGCACTTGGGTCTACATCTATCGACGCGAGTGCCTGGAAGAACGGTTCATATCGGCGATTTCGAGGCTCAAGTTGATCGTATGATCTTAAATATCTCTGCTTTATTAGAAAACCAAGGTGCAAATTTTGGCGATATCGTTTCTGCAGTCAGCTACTTGAAAGACCCAAGCAATGAAAAGCGTCTAAAAGCGAAGTTCAAACAAGCTGGTTTTGAGGGCTTACCAAATGTATTTGTTAAGGCGGAAGTCTGTCGGCCTGACTTATTATGTGAGTCCGAAGTACTGGCGGTATTACCTCTTTCACATGAAAGTGCTTATGATCATGAACAAGGCGGATTGAGAGAGGTTAACGCTGCCGCATTAAGATGATTCAATGTGCAAATAGTATGCGCCTTTCTCTGACGATAGAGTTCTTTAATTTATTGAAAACGAAAAAGTTAGTCCGTAATTAAACCAGACCTTAAGCGTCTCGAAATAGTGTATACAAAATCGCTATCTCTAATATGTATAAGTTGTTCCTGTTAGATCATTTAACTACAGAGGGTAGACTTATATTTCTGGCAAAATATTCTAAATATACGGCTTTATACCTTGAGAATCTACCCACAAAGCACGTATAACATCCCACTTGTCAGTATAGTTTTTTTGCAAAATTGCAGCTTACCGGCATCCATTAAAATACTACTTTAGAATGCATATGTTATTCAGTATAGTCAGCCTTTAGTTTCACGAAAATCTCGTGCTCTACAGACAATGTTTTATGCGCCTTACGACAACCGAATTAAGCTTGCCATAAATTCAATAACAAAAAAGGTACTTTTATGCTTTTATCTACAGACTTATTAAATGAAATGCGCGTTTTAACGATGTTCGACATGACGACTACACAGCAAGGAATAAAAGTACATCATGATGCAGAAGAAGATGTTATTTCCGCGACAGAGCGACTTTTTGATAAGGGATTGATTTCACAAAAAGATGGTGGGTACCTTACTGGTCTTGGAAGAGATGCCGCATTACATGTACACGATTTAATTACGATATTAACAACTCAATAGTCTTTAAATGTCTTTAAATAAAACTATTTCATGCTCTTTGCTTTTATCTTTATTTTCTGGCGCGATCAGTCAGAATATAAATATAGATAAAATGTTAGCTGGCTTGGGCTTGTTTGATGTTCAGGATGCCTTTAATAATAAAACTAAGCCAGAAGATGTGCGGGTTGATCTAGAAGATTTAGGTCCCTTACTTCGCTCTTTGTGGCGAGAAATGGAAGATGAAGCGAGTGGTTTTTTGACCAGACCACTTAAAATTGGCATGTTCAGCATGATGTGTCATGCAATTATTACTGCAGGTAATTTACGTCGAGCACTATTAAGAAGTACGCGTTTTCTACAGTTGCTAAACGAAGACTTAACGATAGAGCTCGACGAAAGTAGTGATGAAGCGCGTTTAACTATTCATTATAGCAACCCTCACCAGTTGGACAGTGTATTCTTTATCACCTCTATCTTTGTTATTTGGATAAGGCTTTCTTGCTGGCTGGTTCAACGTTCCATATTACTCGAACGTATTGAATTTATGTTTGAAGAGCCTGACTACAGTGATGAATTTGATCTGATGTTTCCTTGTAGGCATAAATTTGCCCAAAAATATAATAGGGTGTCTTTTAATAAGAAATTTCTGTCTTTACCTATTACACAGGATAGCGAGACACTGACGAAATTTTTGCATAATGCCCCCGAATCTCTATTAACTCAGTTTCGTTCAGATGAGAGTATTAGTGCGCATGTTAAGCGACTCTTGTTGCATCGAAATGGAATGGTTGTCGAACTTGATAATATGAGTTTTGATGATGTCGCATCAGAGTTGAATATGACAACGCACACTACACGTCGTCGGCTAAAAGAAGAGGGAAATAGCTTTCAAGACATTAAAGACAGCATTCGTCGTGAACAGGCCCTTACATTATTAGAAAACAATGCTTTATCGCTGTTATCAATTTCAGAAAAACTAGGTTTTTCTGAAACTGCGGCCTTCAATCGTGCATTTAAAAAATGGACAGGGTTGACGCCTGGGGCTTATAGGACGCTTATGTATAGGTAAATTATAGTTCAAGTATATTTTTATTATATTTTACCTATCTAATGACCCCCGTTAATCTAACGATCTTCCGAATTTCAAATAATAAGGATTAACACATGAAGCTAACTCTTTTCAGAATTACGCTATTAACTTTAATATGTTGTAGTGTAAGTATTTCTACATTTTCAAATCCAAATATTGCTATTAGTGATCTAAAGTTTTCTGTCTTGGTTACTGCTGAATCTAGTGGTTCATTAGAATCATTCGTTGTTGCTGATGGTTCATGGTTTACAAAACGTAAATTGGTACACA
>CAXBKC010000336.1:0-4950 GCA_963975615.1 uncultured Oleiphilus sp. | reverse complement strand
GGGAAAAACAAATAAACGGCCTCGCTAAGTTTCTATCCGAATCAAAAGATCACGGGAACCTCAAGTTTATTGACTTGCCTGAAGAAGATCAATTTGAAACAAACCGAAGATACAAATATATTAAAAAAATAAAAGAGCTTGGGATCACCAGAATAAGGTCAAATAATGTTGACGCCATTGTATCTGATATCGCTGCAGAGTTGGCTGAGAAACCTCCAAACTGGCAGACGATAAGACGTTGGCACAGTAGTTATGTTAAGTCTGGAGAGAAACTAAAAGGTTTATATCCCAATAATCAAAACAAAGGGCGTCGTGAACCAAGGCTTGATCCAAGAGTTTTGGAAATTATCAGGAATGAATCGAAAAGATTCTTCAAAGGAAGCCGGCCTACCGTTGCCTCTATTGTCAGGAATGTTGAAAGCAAAATAATCTTGCACAATTTAGATAATCCATGCGATTGCTTAGAAGTACCTACTTATCCGACAATTAGAGATAGGCTACAAGAAGTTTCATACGAATATAAACAAAAAGCTAGGTCAGGAAAGCGTGCTTTTGCAGCTGAACTTGCCACATCAGAAAGCGGGATTGAAACCACAAGGATTTTAGAGCGAGTAGAAATTGATCATACATTGTTAGACTTGCATGTACTTCATGATAATTATCAAACTTTACTAGGCAGACCAAATATAACGGTACTGATAGACCATTACTCTCATATGGTTTTAGGGTTCCAGCTTTCTTTTGAAAAGCCGTCTTTTGCGTCTGTAAGTATGGCCTGTAAAAATGCTTTTCTTCCTAAAAACCAACTTCTACTCAACCTAGGTTGCGATGCTAGCTGGCCAGCACACGGTATCCCTAGCACAATTGTTACCGACAACGGAAATGAATTTTGGGGTAAAAACTTTGCTACAACTGCGATTGAACTAGGATCTATTTTTCAGTACTGCCCAATAAGAAAAGGAAATTATAAAAGTCGAGTTGAGAGGTTCTTTGGGATTGTTAATTCTTTAGTTCTAGATGACCTGCCTGGAGTAGTCCGAAAACCAGGAAAGTGTGCGGAGGGATACGATGCTCGGCAAGAAGCTCGAATGACATTTAGTGAATTTAAACGTTATTTCATCACTTGGCTGACTAAAATTTATCACAATTTACCTATAGAATCTTCGGGAAAAACACCAAACGAACTTTGGAATGAATCTGAAATGGAGTTCCCTATCCCAGAGGAAGATCCAAGCGAACTAATTCCCATATTAATGGCTAGTGACACAAGAACTCTTAACAAATGTGGAATCGCCAAGTTCGCATTATCTTACGATTCTCCAATTTTGAAAGACTTATTCAGGAGGGATGGACCAAGAGAAGTTCAGATAAAGTATGACCCCTTTGATATTGGATATATTCTTGTGCTTGATGATTATAACAATACGTATATAAAAATTGATTGCGATAGATACTCATACGCATCTGGAGTGTCATTGTTCGAACACAACAAAATTCGAGATAGAGCTAAACAGAACGCCAAAACAAAATTCGATAATCTTGAGCTCCAAAGAGCAAAGGTCCAGCTCGCAAAAGAGAGAGATGAGCTACATAAAAGAAACAAGCGACGAAAAACCCAGACAACGGTCGCCAATGCAGCCAGATCAGATAGGGTCGGTGCAGAAGATCTGAAGCTTGTTGTAGATAACTCTAAAAAGTTTGTTCAAATCAATCAAAGTGGTGAAAACGAGGCTTTAGATTTAGACGGATGGGGAATAGAGTGATGGCATCATTAGAAATCGAACATCCATTTGTAAAGAATCCCTTTAGTGCAGAAATGCTCAGCCTTTTTGACATGTTGCGGCACAAAAAGAAAGTTTACGGCGTCGCTTCTTGCTTATTGCTTACAGGGGAGTCTGGTAGCGGTAAAAGTGGACTGGCAGATTATTATGCTAAAAATAATCCAATTCAAGAACAGCCAGAAAGAACGTTTATCCCTGTTCTCCATTATGAGCTTGTATCGGTTTCTACCCCTGAAGAGTTTCTTAAAAGCCTGTTAGTTGAAATTGGGGATCCGCAGCTTGGTTTGGGGGGTAGAAATAAAAAGGATCTTCTATATCGTTTGATTAAATTAATTAAAGTGACAGGCGTCGAACTTCTAATACTTGATGAGATACAGGGGCTTATTGAAAGACGAAGATCGAAAGTTATTTCAGGAATCGCAGATCTTTTTAAAGACTTAATTAAGAAAACGGAAGTTCCAATCGTTTTTATGGGCATGCCATGGACTAGATATTTAGTTGACTCTAATCCTCAACTGAAGCGTCGCATAAAGTACCGACATGAAATTCCAGATTATAAGTTTAGTGAAAAGACAGCTAGAAACGATTATCGAAAATTGTTGAAGTTATTGGGCAATCATTACCTGCTAACTCCAAGTATCCAGTTGGAAGATTTAGATATGGCACTTCGTATTTTCAGTTTCACAAGCGGAAATCTAAGGGATACAGTTGATTTGGTGCGTGATGCATATATTTATTCGCAAATGAATGACTCAAAGATTAATAGAAACCTTTTTGCCGAGGTCTTGAAAACCTACGGTGTTCCCGACAACTTCAATATGTTTATAATGCCAATAGACAAGCTAGAGATTCGAGAACTCATCAAAGGTTCGGACTGGGATTTTGGAAAAAATGCGAACCGCAATGCTATTGTTGATGCAGAGTATGCCGTTTTTGGAGTAACAGAAGAGAAGAAACTTTACGGAATAACTGGCGCAGCCTAAATAAGCTGGAGATCAATTATGCTCCTATACAGACCTAAACCTTATGATGATGAATGCCCTGTAAGTTATTTAGTAAGGGTAGCCGAAGGCAATGGGTTTAAGAACTTTGGTTACCTACTCCGTTATTCCAAAGTACCAATAAAAAGCATGGAATCAGTGGCACAAGATATATTGACCGGCGATATAGAGTTGAGCTACATACTCTCGATCTTGGGTTTAGAGCAACAATATTATCAAACAGTAGATATATACAGAAAATTCCGACAAGGCATCGATACCCCATTTGTTTTTGTAAAGCATCCTAAGGCTTGCCCGAAATGTCTTGAAAAATACGGATACGGCAAGTTCATCTGGTCCTTCTTTCCTGTTATTGCATGTAATGAACATAATATTTGCCTTGCCGACATCATATCGATTCATACTAAGAGGCTTAGTTGGCAGCGCACCAAGCTCAACCCTTTCTCAAGAGTTGGCTTCTGCTGCCGCGAAGCTAACCAAGAAACCTTAGCGTTTAATCAATATATAACCTCGCTTATTCTGGAAAAACGTTTACCCAATGGACTTCCTCTTGTATTGGATGGTCTTGAGCTCAGAGGGGCACTCACGTTAATTCATCTACTTTCTCACTTCCAGTCCAGATTAAGAAACAACTATTTCAATCCAACGCATATGGATGTAGAAACTTTGACTTGCCGATATGTTGATGCTTGGAAAGCTCTCGCGCATTGGCCAATAAGCTTTTATGATATTCTTGATCAATATGTTGGTCATGCAGAAAAAGCTGTTTTGGAGAGACATTTTCATAGTCTTTTTGAGCACTTTGTTCATCATCAAGATAACTGTGGAATTGCCAGAATAAAAGAAGAGTTTTTATTCTACATAGAAGATCAGAGGCCTTCATTAATAGGTTATTTCAACTAACTCAATTAAACTGAAATGGCTCTCCTTACTAATTACTGTCAATTACTGTAGCTTACAGTAATTATCATTATAAAAATAATTCTCGATAATTGTGTGCAACCATTTTGAAATGAGAGTCTAAATATAAAAATATAACTTCAAATCAAATAATTGTTCTTAAACTACCATTTCGTGCTAGCCTTTCATCAATATAAAAAATAATCTGAGGTCATCACCATGATCCACTGCCATCTCGCACGCTTAATGGGTGAACGTAAAATGCGAATTGCAGACGTTGCCAGAGAAACAGGCCTTAGTCGCGCTACGGTAACCTTGCTATATAAAGAAACCGCCCAAAAGTTAGATCTAGAAGCCTTAGATAAAATTTGTGCTTTGTTCAGTTGCGAAATCGGAGACCTCTTAGAGCGCGTTGAATCAATCAGTAACGTACAACAGGAGATGCACTAAATATGGTCAACCAAAACCCTGAACAAATCGCCCGCGATGAAATAGACGCATTGCTTGAGCAAGCGGGTTGGGTTGTGCAAGATAAGAAAAAGATCGATTTTTCTGCTTCCCTAGGTGTCGCTGTTCGTGAATACCAGACGGATGTTGGCCCTGCCGACTATGTGCTATTCGTCGACAAAAAAGCTGTAGGCGTAATTGAGGCCAAGCCCGAATCATGGGGCGAGAAAATTACGACGGTTGAAGAACAGTCTACTGGATATGCTAGCGCTAAACTTAAATGGGTAAACAACAGCCAGTCACTACGATTTGTGTATGAGAGCACTAGTGTTATCACCCGTTTTACCGACGGCCTAGATCCTAACCCTCGTTCCAGAGAGGTATTCAATTTTCATCGCCCAGAAACTTTAGCTAAGTGGAGTCGTGAAACCAAAAGCTTTAGGGGGCGCTTGCAAGATTTTCCTGAACTGATAATCGAAGGCTTGCGCGATTGCCAGATCACGGCCATCACCAACCTCGAAGCGTCTTTTAAGCAAGATAAACCTCGAGCCTTGGTTCAAATGGCCACTGGGTCGGGTAAAACCTTCACGGCTATAACATCCAGTTATCGTTTATTACGAGAGCCTGTGAGCGCAAGCCGCATTCTTTTTCTGGTTGATACCAAAAACCTCGGTGAGCAAGCTGAGCAAGAGTTCATGAGCTTTGTGCCGAATGATGATAATCGTAAGTTCACCGAGCTTTACACGGTACAAAGACTGAAAAACCAATACATCGCAAAAGATGCCCAGGTTTGTATTAGTACGATTCAGAGGATGTACTCC
>CAXBKC010000335.1:0-4960 GCA_963975615.1 uncultured Oleiphilus sp. | reverse complement strand
GAAACCGGCGCCCCTGTTGAACTATTAGTATGGCATTGGGTGCAGGTTTCTTTATATATGATGCTTAACTCTTCAGATAAGACATGCTTTGAAGCTTGACTAGAAGGCGATACGTTTGTATTTGAAGGTCTATTGTTATTAGATACATCAGGGGAGCAGGCGCTGAAAAATAGAGCTGTAAATGCAGCAACAAGTAAATATTTTTTCTTGCAGAGAGAAGGGGTTTTTTGAGCGAGAGTTTTGTGGGGTTGATGCATAGAAATTGCTCCAGATCGCGAATGGAATGATCCTAACATAAAACATGAATATTATTCATGTTTTATGTTATTTCGTGAACTAAATCAATTTTATAGGTTTTTGGATAGGACTTTTACTATAGCCAGATGAAATCCGGTTTTTAGTTTAAAGGTCATAACCTTTTTCTTCATGTAGAGAAATATCTAGGCCAATACTTTCATCATCATCTTCTACACGTAAACCTGTGATTTTATCAACTAGTTTTAGAATGCCCCATGAGATTATACCTGTGTAGGCAAATACACTCACAATCGCAATTAGCTGGGTGGTGACTTGCTCTGAAATGCTGCTATTATCGCCGCCGAAGCCATAGCCGCTAAACGCTCCTAAACCAGATGCGCAGAATATACCCACCAAGAATGAGCCTAAAATACCACCCACGCCATGCACAGGGAAGACATCTAAAGAGTCATCAATCTTGAGCGTATGTTTCATATATAGAGTTGCATAAAAACAAATAATGCCAGCAGAAAATCCAATTACAATAGCGGCAGCCGGGCTAACAAACCCTGAAGCTGGGGTAATTGTACCTAAGCCAGCAACCATGCCCGTCACAATACCGAGTGCTGATGGTTTGCCAAACTTTTTCCACTCAAGAACGGTCCAGGTTAGTGCGCCCGTGGCAGCTGCTAGATGAGTTACGATAAGTGCCATTGCGGCGGTCTCGTTGGCACCCAAGGCACTACCAGCATTAAAGCCAAACCAACCTACCCAGAGCATGCCTGCACCGGTAATGGTCATAGTCATGTTGTGAGGAGGCATGGCGGTCTGAGGCCATCCTTTACGTCGGCCCAATACCAAGGCAGAAACAAGTGCTGCTACCCCAGCTGTTATATGAACTACAATGCCGCCGGCAAAGTCTAGCGTACCAAGTTCGCTTAACCAGCCGCCGCCCCATACCCAGTGACAAACAGGAATATAAACGGCGAACAACCAGATGGCGCTAAACAGCATCATGGCAGAAAACTTCATTCTTTCGGCAAATGCGCCGACAATTAGTGCTGGGGTGATGATGGCGAAGGTCATCTGGAAGGCGGCAAAAAGAACTTCTGGGATTGTTCCAGTTAAGGAATCTTTGGTAATGTTTGCCATAAAAAGATTATCTAAATTGCCAATAAAGCCATTCCCTTCACCGAAAGCAAGGCTATAGCCAGCAACAAACCAGAGTATTGACATCATGCATGTTAGTGAAAAGCATTGCATTAGAATAGAAAGAACGTTTTTGCTTCTGGCAAGTCCTGCATAAAACAAAGATAAGCCTGGGATGGTCATAAAGAGGACTAGTGCAGTGGCCGTTAGTATCCAAGCTGTATCAGCTGCGTTAAGGCTGTCTTCTGCAAAGCCCAATGAAGGTATGAGTAAACTCGTTACTAGTAAGATGAGCTTGGTCATGGTAAACATTCCTATTTTGAAATGGGTCGATACAAAGATCAGGTTTCGCACAGTAAATGCGCAATTTTCTGCTTTGTATAAATTCTGCACTATTTTAAGGCGAGACAAAATTAATCAATCACTATTTATATATCAATAGCTATTTTGGAAATACTGAGTAAAACAGGGAAATCTCTATTTCTGTGCACTGTAATGATGCTATTTTTAATGTTCTGCACTTGTTTGGGGCTTTATGTCTACGTATATATTTTTTAAATTATCAGCGCTTTATTTTGTATATTTTGCACTTTTAGGAGCCATGGCTCCGTATTTAAGTCTCTATTTAGAGTCTGAGGGTTTTAGCTTATTAGAAATTGGGCAATTAGTATCATTATTGATGGTAACGAAAATGGTTGCGCCTCTTATATGGGGGAGCTTGGCGGATAAATATAACAAGAGCCTTTTACTGGTTCGGGTTGGCGCCTTGATGACACTTGTGTGTTATCTAGGTTTTTTTTGGGCACACACCTTTTGGTCTTTTGCGGTCGTTATTGTGCTCTATAGTTTTTTTTGGAATGCCGTGCTGCCTCAGATCGAAGTATTGACACTTTATAATTTAGCAGAGCAAAAAAACCGTTATAGCAGAATTCGTTTATGGGGTTCAATTGGTTTTATCATTAGTGTGGCTCTTTGTGGTTGGTTATTTGATAGGCAGGAGCTTACAGTTTTTCCTTGGGTTTTGCTTTTTCTGATAAGTGCTATTGTAATTGTGAGTTTTATGGGGTTTTCTGAGGTTCAATTGACGAAAACCCAGACAAAGTTCGGGAAAGCATTTAAGTTCCAATTACTCCGGCCTTGGGTACTACTATTTTTCAGTGCCAACTTCCTATTACACCTGTCACATGGTGCTTATTATACTTATTTTAGTATTTACCTATCATCCTTAGGTTATTCAAAAGTACAAATAGGCGGGCTATGGGCTTTGGGCGTTATAGCCGAGGTTATGATGTTTGTGGTCATGCATCGATGGTTAAAACGTAGTCCGATTGAGAATATAATGCTTCTATCCCTTCTATTCACAGTCATTCGCTGGATGATGACGGCGGTTTATGCTGACTCTTTTATGATCATTGCTTTAGTGCAGTGTTTGCATGCGTTCTCATTTGGTGCAATGCACGTAGCATCTATTCAGTTTGTGCATCATAACTTTGAACAGCAGAGTCAAGGTAGGGCTCAAGCGCTGTACAGTAGTATGGGGTTTGGTGCTGGGGGCGCTGTTGGCGCTTATCTTTCTGGTTACATGGTTTCCTCTCATAGTTATTCTAATGCATTTTTGGTGAGTGCTATTATTTGTTCAATAGGGTTTGGCTTAGTGTTATTGATGAAGTGCCGATTCAAAAATTAAAATTGACTGTTGGCCTTCTTCTTTTCGTCGTATAAAAAACATCTAAAAAAACCTTTATTAAATTGGTTGATTATGAATTTACGGTCTATGCTTTCTTTAAGAATATTTATAAGCCGTGTTCTCATATTTATTGTGAGTAATCACTGCTAATAAGTTTGGCTAGATGTAGTTACTAATTTGATAGTGACTCAACTATTTTAAATCGCGATTTAAATTAGATTCGTCTTTGATTGTTGACACCATTAATAAATAAATAGTGTCTTGATTTGACGAATCTATCAGTAAAAAATCTCAATGTAACGGAGTAGCGTTCGATGACGAAAAAAATACAGCGGTTGCATCAATTCGCAAAACTGCCTTTAGCAGTTGCAGTTGCTGCCATGATGTCAACACCAGCTAGCGCCTATCAATTCTATATGGGCGACCTTGAGGCCAGTTTTGATACCACTTTAAGTGCGGGTGCGAGTTGGAGGGTGGCCAAACGCAGTAGCGATTTAGTCGGACAAGGCAATGGTGGTGATGGTGGTTCGATCAATAGTGATGATGGCAATTTGAACTTTGACAAAAATGATACCTATTCAAAAATCATCAAAGGCAGTAGTGATTTCCTACTTCGTGGAGATGGATGGGGTCTTTTTGCAAGAGCAAGATACTGGTATGACTTTGAGCTAAAAGATGAAAATCGTGCAACTGATGCAAATGGTTATCAGCGTGAATTAAGTAAAGATGGTAAAGATAATGCCTCTGGTGCTGAAATATTGGATGCGTATATTTATAAAGATTTTTACTTTGGTAATATGCCGCTCAACCTTCGAGTTGGTAAGCAAGTGGTAAGTTGGGGCGAAAGTACGTTCATCCTCAATGGTATTAACGTTATTAACCCGATTGATGTTCAAGCATTTCGTGCGCCTGGGTCCGAAGTTAAAGATGCACTAATTCCCGTAAATATGGTTTTTGGTTCTTTAGGACTTACAGATAACGTAACCTTGGAAGCGTTCGTTCAGCTTGAATATGAAAAAACAAGAATTGATGACTGTGGTACTTTTTTATCAACGGTAGACTATGTTGCTGATGGTTGTGGCCCTGTTTATGGGTTAAATAACCAGTCAGAGCTTTCTAATCAGCAAGGCTTAACGGGTAACGGCACTTTGCCTACCCAATTACCACGAGTAGGTGATGATGAGCCGGATGACACCGATCAGTTTGGTGTGGCTGTTCGTTGGTATGCACAAGAATTGAATGAAACAGAATTTGGAGCATACTTTATACAATATCACAGCCGATTCCCAACGGTTGGGGGTATTGTTGCCCTAGATACAGATAATGACAATGTTATTAGTACGCCGGAAGCGTTTGATCCAGTTACAGGTTCTAAATATCAGATTGCCTATCCAGAAAAAATTCAATTGTTGGGTTTAAGCTTTAACACAATGGGCCCTATGGGTATTTCTTTAGGTGGTGAATATAGCTTCAAACATGATATGCCTATTCAGTTAAACTCACCTGATTTGGTTGCTGGTGCACTTGGTAGAGCTGCATCGCCAGTTTTCCAGAATCGAGTTCCGGATCAGGTAATGGGGGCTAGTCGCTTAAGCTTTGTTGGTGAAGTCGGGGCAACATATGTACATAACCTACCTGATATAAGTGAAATTCGTTATGGTCGCTTTGATCAGCTTAGTTTTGGCATCGCTGAAGATTGGAATCCTAATAACGGTTTGAATGCGCTTCAAGAGTGTCAAGAAATAAATAAAATCGGTGAATGTAATACAGATGGTTATACAACAGATTTTTCATGGGGTTACCGCATGCGTGCCGCCCTTCAATACAACGATGTGTTCTCAGGCGTTAACCTTACGCCTCAATTAGCTTGGACTCATGATGTTAAAG
>CAXBKC010000334.1:0-4980 GCA_963975615.1 uncultured Oleiphilus sp. | reverse complement strand
TTGGGCACCACACTCTAAGTTGCGCCCCTTCTTGGCTGCCATGTCAGAGCAGATAAAAGAGTTTACCAAAGGCTTTGAACAAGAATTGGATTTTAAGCACGAAGCTGAAGTGCAGTCACGATTTCACCACAGAGCATTATCATCACCGGTATGGTTTGTACCTGGCTTATATAGTGGTACAGGACGAATCTTAGAAATGGAATACCTGCAAGATGCCATGGCAATTAATCTGGCCATTGATCGTTATAAAGGGCGGAAAAAGAAGCGCTTTCAGCGGAAACTGGCTGAGAATTTTTTATATACCATGCTAGAGCACATGCTCATTTATCAAGAATTTCATGGTGACCTCCATCCCGGTAATGTCATGGTCGATCTAGATGCAAGGCTGTTCCTTATTGACTGGGGTAATGCTGTTGATATGCGCGGTAAATGGTCACTCTTAAGTCGGTATATTACGTCTGTCATTAGTGGTGACATAGATGCACTGACGCTGACGCTGATTCAGATGAGCACCGATCAAAAACAAAACTTAGAGCGCTATGACGAAATTAGATCAGCCCTAGAAGAAACTTTAGATAAAAAAGAAGTTACACCACTTGGGAAAGACTTTGCCATTCGTTTATATAAAGAAGGTTCGGAAGGTCTTCGTCAACGTCTGCAAACGGCTGTTCACCTTATGTCTAATACCTATCAGCTAGATATGACGATCAAGAGTGATTACCTTCATTTGTCACGTTCTTTATTTGCGATGGTGGGTACCTATAATAATTTGTATAAGAATATTTCTGGTTGGACGATGGCAAAAGATCTTGTTACTGACTTAGCCGTTTTCCCTTTTCGATATACCTATAATCGAATTATGAGCCCCAACGTAGATCACCTTGATCCAAAAATATCAGTCGGTGATGACCTTTCCATGCAGTCGCTTGAGAAAATACAAGCACTCACTAAAAAATGAGCGTTGCCCAATGAGTGCTTTGATTTGTCTTTTTAAAGATGAAAATATCTACGCGATTCATAAACCAGAAGAAATACCATTTCATTCATTGGATGAAACGGTACAAAAAACTCAGGAGCCAGTTCATGTCGAAGGCATCATTAGTCTGGCTAAAAAATTCTTAAATGACGACAATATTTACCCTGTGCACCGCTTAGATAGAATGACCTCAGGCGTCATGATTTTCGCACGTACAAAAGAAGCGAATAGCACATTGAGTAAACTCTTCTTAGAGAAGAAAATTGAAAAGTATTACCTTGCGTTATCGGAAAATAAACCTAAAAAGAAACAAGGCGCGGTTATTGGTGATATGGCAAAAGGGCGTTCCGGAAGCTACTTGCTAAAGCGGACAAATGAAAACCCAGCAATTACGCGCTTCTTTGCAAAAAAAATCTCTAATAACTCCAGCGATGCCTGGTTTTATATTCTGAAACCCGAAACAGGCAAAACCCATCAACTGCGTGTTGCACTGAAATCACTGGGCAGCCCTGTCATTGGTGATTCAAGGTATTCTGGAAAAACAGCAAGTCGGGGTTACCTTCATGCCTATAAAATTCGTTTTGATTTACTAGGCAATCGCTATGAGATTGTTGACCCGCATTTTATAGGGGAGGAGTTTAATCTCGAGCAGTATAGCCCTTCAGTTTCATGTGAAACTCAAACCTCAGCTAATGACAGTCCTGACTTCTTAAAGCCAGAACTACTCTCATGGCCTAAGTCCAGCTTTCTTCTTTCAGAAGATAGTTAATTTATTTATTTAATCTTTTAGTTATATAGATATAATTCATAATTCTTTTGAGTAATATGCCTGCGCCTGTAGACTGATTTTCTATTTCTATCATTTCTTATTTTTTCATTTCCTTTTTATAAAAAATAGTATCAACAAACAAAGTAAGGGTTTACATGGATTGGCAGGGCTGGTTTTCTTTATTTTTAACCGCAAGTGCATTAATTGTATTGGTGCTGACCCGCATTGGGCCACACTTTGTGATGATGGGCGTACTAACCATCTTGAGCCTATTTGGAATTTTAAACTCACAAGAAGCATTAGTCGGGTTTAGTAATTCGGGTCTCATTACAGTAGCCGCAATGTTTGTGGTTGCCGCCGGTGTTCATGCCTCTGGTGGTATAGATTTATTGGTAAATAAAGTCTTGGGGATGCCAACTAATACGCGTTCGGCTATTGCCCGAATTTTCCCGCCTGTTGTTTTACTGAGTGCTTTCTTAAACAATACTCCAGTTGTTGCTACCATGATTCCAGCTATTCATGCTTGGTCTAGGAAAATCAATATTGCCCCATCAAAGCTTATGATTCCTTTAAGTTACACCGCAATTTTAGGTGGAACGTTAACCATGATCGGAACAAGTACTAACTTAGTCGTCAATGGTCAGTATCAAGAATTAACTGGTGGTGATGGTTTTTCTTTGTTTTCAATAACGGCAGTTGGCTTACCCGTTTGTGCAGCTGGTGTATTATTTATTTGGTTTTTTCTACCTAAATGGTTGCCAGATAGGAGAGAGAAAAAAGCGTTTGCAAATTTAAGAGAATTTACCCTTGAAGTTGCTGTTGATGAAAATGGGCCATTAGTCGGTAAAACCGTTGTTGAAGCGGGTCTTAGGAATCTCAGTAGAATTTATCTTGTTGAAATAGAACGTAAAGGTACGCTTATCACAGCTGCACCGTCGGAAGAAAAACTCTTTGGCGGTGATCGCTTGGTGTTTGCTGGCGATACCGAAGCGATATCAGACTTATTGCGCATACAAGGAATTATCCCATCGGCTGAAAATGAACATGGTGAAGCATTAACGATTGATAGAGCTGAAAGAAGTCTGGTTGAAGCTGTTGTTTCTCCACATTGTGATGCATTAGGTCTAGCAATTCGTGATGCAAAATTTAGAGATCGTTATGGTGCGGTGGTCTTAGCTGTTGCACGTGGCGGAGAGAGGGTACAAGGCAACCTAGGGAGTATCAAACTAGAAGCGGGGGACACATTGTTACTAGAGGCACGTCCCGCCTTTGTTTCACGGCAGAAATATAATAAAGACTTCTTGTTGATAAATGATCTTCAGGCCGAAGCGCCTCACTACGAGCGAGCCTATTTGTCTTGGGGGATTCTTGTTACTGTTGTGGCTGCAGCGGGATTAGGCTTAACCTCCATGCTGAATGCTTCTTTACTTGGCGCTGGGTTAATGGTCATTACTAAGTGTTGTTCCATTAGTCAGGCAGAAAAAAGCTTGGATCTTACGGTTATTATTACGATTGCCGCCTCTTTCGCACTAGGTGTTGCACTTCAAAAAACCGGCGCTGCGAGTTTTATTGCAGAGCATATTATTAACTTAAGTGGCGGAACGCCTTGGTTAATGCTGGTGTTAAGTTACTTGGCTGTTTCGCTAATGACGGAGACAATAACCAATAATGGCGCAGCCGTATTGATGTTGCCCATTGTTCTGGAAATATCAGAAAAAGCCTCTCTTAATGATGAGCCCTTCGTCTTTGCTGTGATGATGGCTGCATCAGCGAGCTTTGCAACGCCTTTAGGTTATCAAACAAACCTAATGGTCTTTGGTCCTGGTGGTTATCGATTTTCTGACTTTGTAAAAGTTGGGGTGCCGATGAACTTATTTATAGCTTTTGCCACTTTATCTGTTTTATTAATTGGTTGGCCTTTAGTTAAATGACTTTTGTGTGCAACGCTCATTCTGTATAACATGCTCTAAGGTTTTTATTCGAGTTTTCTGACTATAAAATCAAGGAGTTAATAAATGGGTGCTAGCTCTCTTATAGAAAGCCAATCTACTTTACTCGTGCTTTCATTATTGTGTTTACTAATTGTTATAGTCTCCGTCGTTATCTGTTTTAGAGTTGTTCTTAGTTATAAACATAAAGAACAGCAACAAAATGAAAAAGTTAAAGACGTAGAGCTTCAATATAATGAAGTCTCACTGCATCAGCGCCACCTCTTAGAAACAAATGAAAGACTGCAAGTAGATCTAGAAGAATATAAACACCTAAACACCAAGCTTAATGAAAACCTGCATCAAGCAGAGCGTTCTCGCGATGTTGCCTTAAGTGAAGCGCAACATGGTGATAGACGTGCTCAAGAACAGCGTCAGCAATTGGAAATACTGCAAACAAAGCTCGAAGAAAAAATAGAGCAGTTTAATGTTCTTAATACAGCTTATACGCAATTAAAAACGGAGCTGGATGAGCGTCAAAATAGCCATCAAAAACAACTTTCTCAGTTTGAAGAACAAAAAAAGACCTTAAGTGAGCAGTTCAAGCTTTTAGCCTCTGATATCTTAGATAGTAAAACAAAGGTGCTGCAAGAAACCAATCAGCATAGCCTCGCTTCGGTAATGAACCCTTTTAAAGAATCTA
Source organism: uncultured Oleiphilus sp. (assembly GCA_963975615.1). Classification (GTDB taxonomy): domain Bacteria; phylum Pseudomonadota; class Gammaproteobacteria; order Pseudomonadales; family Oleiphilaceae; genus PZPK01. The sequence goes on along the minus strand of CAXBKC010000334.1, from coordinate 604 downwards.
TAGAAAGCTTTAAAAAAGAAGTACAAGAGATTCATCACCGCGAAACTACACAGCAGGGTGAACTTCGTAAAGAGCTCGAAACCTTGAAAGAATTAAATCAAAAAATAACCACTGAAGCGCATGAGCTTTCTACCGCTCTCAAAGGACAGAAAAAATTACAGGGCAATTGGGGTGAGTTGGTTTTAGAAAATGTTCTGGATCGTTCAGGTTTACAGCTTGGTAAAGACTATAAGCGCGAAGTATCTATTACCACAGAAGAGGGTAGGCAGCGTCCTGATGCCATTATTTACCTTCCACAAAATAAACATCTTATTATCGATGCGAAAGTATCGTTGAATGCTTATACACGCTACATAAACAGTGAAGATGAAGTGGAGCGAAAGCAGGCTTTAGCTGAGCATGTAATGGTCATGGGGCAGAGAATTAATGAGCTAGCTAAACGCGATTACTATAAGTTACCCGGCTTAAACTCCCCTGAAATTGTATTTATGTTTGTTCCTATCGAGTCTGCTTTTGTAGAAGCACTTAAAGCGGATGAAACCTTGTTTCAAAAAGCCATCGAAAATAATGTGCTTGTAGCAACACCGACAACCTTACTAACCAG
>CAXBKC010000333.1:0-4992 GCA_963975615.1 uncultured Oleiphilus sp. | reverse complement strand
CTCTAAAAATATGGCTATTAATTATCTCGAAAGAGGGGAAGTATTCTACATAAGATAATTTGTTAGCTAGGTCACCAGCTACAGCACGAAGCGTAGATTTTGAGTACGTGTTTGCTGCCAGAATGTGCTTGTCAGTTTTTGTGGCTACCAAAGGTACAGGTGATACAGTTAAAATAATTTTTATATCTTTGTTTATTTTTTTTAGTTCTGATATGCTCTCTTCTAATGAATTATATACTACTTGATAGTTTTGATTGATAAATATATGTTTGTAAGGATCAAATTCTCCAGCCGCTACACCTGGTGATATCGGATATTCAAATCCGTTTTCAATATTCATCCAGCTTTCAGTAAGCCCTAAAGTAAAAATAAATATATTACAATTTGTGATAGATCGCTTGAAACAGTTTTCTGTATGCCTTATTGAAGCTATAAGCTCATTTTCAGATGAGAAGCCATTTGGCTCAATAGTTGGTCTAAACAGATCATGATATCTATTGTTTTTCTTCCATACTTCAACAATACTTTGATTGTTAATTGAGTTTTTAATCCACTGTCTTAATAAAGTCGTCGTATATATATTCCCAGTGCGAGCGGAGAATACTCCATAATTATACTCCTCTCTAAGCTCTTTACTTATAAATTCAGGCGCTTTTTCAGTTATTAGCCAATCAAAGTTTCTTTGCTTAAGATTTTTTCCAATGTGTTGTGCAAAGCATGATCCGTACGTGGCTATTTTATCACTTTTCTCTATTTTGAACTTAGGGTTACAAACTTGTTGAATATCTAGTGGGTTAATATTTCCTACGGATGGATTCCAAAAGCACTTTTTTTCTAATTCTTTATAAGCATTGTTCATCGTAATCTACTTACCTGTTTCTAGATGATGGGTTACTTGATGAGTTTTCATGGTTATTATAATCTTTGCTGATTTTTATATTCAAAAAACTGGCTAGATTTTGCCATTTATCTGGATCTTCGAGTTTACCTACAAAAAGATTGCTAGGAGATTTTTTACCAAAAAAATCTATAACTTCTCTATTATGATTTTCATATACTTCTTTGTATTTTTCAGTTGCTTCGCTTATGCACATGCTTTTTTTATTTAATAACGCAAATTTGTTTTTTTCGTAGAACTCTTTTTCTCTTCTGTAAATTTTACAATGCCTTTCAGGTTCGCCGATTAAATTATCATTGCTATGGTTAATCATGGAATTAAGCCATGAGTTTGTATCCCTTGTTAGCAAAATAAATTTTGAGTCTGGGAATCTATGATATAATATTTTGTAGAATCCTGGAGCCCACCAAGGAGAGTCCTCAAAGGCATTTTTAACTAAAAAATCATTTGATGAAAATATTTTCTCATAATCACCATTATACCAAGATTCTGCCCACCCATTTTTTCTGCAGTCAGCCCAGCCGGACCACCTTAAACCGGCATCACTGAAAAATCTTCCTACAGAAGTGGTTCCGGTTCTTTGCATTGAGATACAAAAAACTTTGTTTTCCATACATGTATTCCTATAGTCAGCTTGATTTCAATTTGATTTTGTCAAAAGGAAAACTTTTAATTTCTTTACCAACGTGGCTATTTTTAAAGTGATTAAGTTAAAAATAAGTAGGGGCATTAAGCTGTGATACTTTTATGCATTGCAATCGCTTCTTCCAAGCTATAATTTACTAAACGCCAGTTGTTTGTATTGAAAAAACCAGTTTCTCCGGTGTATCTAGGCAACAGCTCCATGTTTACATTATTTTGTTCAGCGAGCCTACGAGTGATTTCGTTGTAATAATACTCTGGCCGCTGGCAGAAGTCTTCGTATTGGATTACCAGCTTCTTGTTGTCTGGTAACGCGGCTATGCCCTGCTCTACTGAGAGGTTGATCGCTGAGATTTGGCGGGCTACCGATTCAAGAGGATTCAAATCTTTGAGGCGGGGGTACTCTTTAATCTTGAACGAATACCAAGCGTTAATATCGCCGTACTGGCGCTGTCGGGCTTCCAGCGCCGATTGGATGTTGAAGATCGGGTCGCGGCGAATCCAAATGAATAGAAACTTGTCGAATTGCTCTGCAAGTTCTGGAATATTCTGGTTCATGATCATGGCTTTCATGGCGAACGGTTTTTCGAAGATATTCGCCAGTGCGTTCAGTTCGTCCCGGAAACCTGTCAGGTTAGCTTTTTGATTTAGCTCGTTCGCTGGCATGTAATCCAGCTCGTCGAATGGGAGGAAGCGGCGCCAGAAGTACCAGAATTCGTTCGGAGCAAGCGCCCCCTTGGTTTTGCCATTGTCAGAGCTGAAGTTGACGTCGGAGTTGAAGTCCAGTATTTCGTTACGGAAGTTGTAGCGTGGATCTGTCAACAGTTGCTGGATTTTTGCACCTACCAGAGGTGCACCGAAAAAGCGGGACAGAAGGTTGGTTGGGTAGGCGACTAGACCAGTGTTGGCGAGCCATTGCATAAACAGAGTGCTACCAGAGCGGTGAGGTCCCATCAGAAAGATTTTAGAGAAATGCTCATCTGAGTCTTTCCGGTAGTTTTCATTGGCATCCACCAAACTGCCATTCAGGTCTTTGAGCAATTCCTCAAGTGCTGAAACCCGTGCGTATTTTTCTGTCCGGTTTTCAGAAGCAGCCATATTGACACCTTTTACTTGATTGCGAGCAGACTGATCAGCCTGTCCATATCGTCTTCATTGTAGCGTTGATCACAAGGCAGGAATAAACCATTCGTAACAAGATTCCATTCGAAAGAACCTTCCTCTACCCGGTTCAACACCTCAGGCCAATAGGTTGGAACAAATACCCGCTGGCTTATCAGTTCTGCCTTGCTGGCCGTTTTCACATTCGTAAGGAACGGGTAACACAAGGGAGCTGCGCTTTCGTCAATCTTCAGATTGAGCTGATTGTACTGGCTCAAAAGCTCGTGAAGATATAAGACGTTTTTGGCTCTTGCTGTTCTGGCTCGTTCGTAATCGACTGATTGAAGCAGGCGCTCCGTTAAGCAGGACATTCCCTGAGCAGGCAAGTTCGAGATTGCTTGCTCGGCCTCTAGATATTGCTGATAGGCCTCTTCCGGGCTGTTGGTAAGCCGATTTATCAAGTGAGCCACTCGGGATTCAGAAGTGTTATCCCGTTGCTCTGGCTGCTTGATACGAGTGTCGTTTGAATAGAGTAAGCCGCCATCTGGTAGACCGAAGAATTTTCTTGGGGAATAGATAGTTGCAAGGGAACCTGCCGGCTCTGCAAAGTAGGCTTGCGAGCAATCGACAATCATTTGTCTATGGTCGAATCGGCTTTTACTACCTTGAACCACTTCACCACAGAGCCCAAAGTAGTCAACGATCAATATGAACTCATCTTCTTTGAGTTGCAGAGCGGGGTCTACATCAAAACTGCTATCGACCTTATAAAACTCAACGGTAACGCCTATATCGCTTGCAGCCTCCACTACGGCATCACAGGTGTATGCAGGCAACCAAACTTTCTTTGCCTCTATGGAGCTCAGCACCAGTTTAATAGCAGACCGAGCAGAGTTGGTTTTAATCACACCTTGCGCAAAGTTTGCGTCATAAACGGGCAACTCTAGCCCCTGATAGCCACCAATAGCCGAGTCTTTAATAAAACCCATTATCAATCAGCCAATCTGAAGGACATGTGCCAATTCAGTAATTTAACCAAGTTCATAACGCTCCATGTGTTCTATCACTAAGTTTGGTGAGCAGTTCATCAGCATATCGATAATCGACAAATTGGGAACGAACTCTTCAGCTCCCTGCGAATATTCTACCGGCAGCAAGTCAACAAACTTCAAATCAATCCCTTTCTCGGCAAAGTCTTGCGTCGCATACAGCTTTCGCCCACCGGGAGCGTTGATATAACAATCAGCACTGAACTGACGACACAAGGCAATCAACCGGTCGCGAGCGGAGGCAGAGCGGTTGTATTCAAGGTGACTCGTTTTCTTGAACTGCTTATCTATACCAAGATAAGAAAAGATATCCTCAAAACTTTTTTGGCATACAGTTGCGATTGATCGTTCCTCCAGTTCCAGAGCCCCCCGTATCATCGGAAATACATCTTCAAAATAGGGAGCCTTGGGGTAGCTTTGCTCTATCGTTTTAAGAACTTTTGCCACATCCGAGGTGAACGCCAGCTCTGAAATCAATTTGTTCGAAGAAGCTCCCGGCACCGGAACAGTAAATCGTATAGCACCATTCGCTGACATGATACTGTTTCTATTTATATATCCCTGTTTTATGTACGCAACATCATCGTAAATCAGAAAAAGATCGGCGGCATAGATCAACTGAAAATAGCCGATGTAAGGGAACAGGTATGGCTGCATGACTGCTAGCTTCATGCCTTCAGCTCCGTCTCAATCAAATTGATGATGTTTTTCTGGTCTTTCCGAGAGAGCTGATCAAAGATTGGCAGGCAAAGTATCCGGCTGGCGATATCTTTGGATACGGGTTGGTCTGCCTTAGCGCCTAAACACTCCACTGATTCCAGGGACGGATAAAAATACCGCCTCGCCAGCACTCCGTTCTCCTTGAGTGTTGCCGCTACCCGCAGTGCCTGTTCTTCGTTTTCAAATACCACTGGGAAGTAAGCGTAGTTGTAATCCAGCCCATTCGGTTGGGTCTGCAGTTGCAGGGTCTGGCTCAATGCTTGTTCGTAGCGTTGCCACACGGCGTCACGGGCTTTAAGGTTTTCTTCCATTCCATGCAGCACACAAAGCCCCATGGCTGCCTGCAACTCATTCATCTTGGCGTTGATGCCTAGTTCTTCGATAGTTTCTGGCCCAGTGATGCCGAAGTTGATCATTTTCTTCGCCCGTTCTAGATCTTCCTTGCGTTTAAAAACAATCGCGCCACCTTCGCCAGCATGGAAGAGCTTAGTCGCGTGAAAACTAAGAGTGGCGGCATCGCCATGTTTAAGCACGCTTTCACCTTGGTATTTCACACCGAAGGCGTGAGAGGCGTCGTAGATA
>CAXBKC010000332.1:0-4992 GCA_963975615.1 uncultured Oleiphilus sp. | reverse complement strand
TATAAAGGGTTGGGAAATCGGCGATAAGGTTTGTGCACTTACCAACGGTGGTGGTTATGCGGAATATGTGGCCGTGCCTTCGGGTCAACTTTTACCTATTCCCCTAGGTTTAAGTATGATTGAAGCGGCATCACTTCCCGAAACGCATTTTACCGTTTGGGCGAATGTGTTTGACCGCGCAAGCTTGAAGCAAGGTGAACGCTTTTTAGTACATGGTGGTGCCAGCGGCATTGGTACAACCGCTATTCAAATGGCAAAAGCCTTAGGCGCTGACGTTTTTACAACGGTTGGTAAGGAAAACAAAATAAAAGCCTGTTCAGACTTAGGCGCTGACTTGGTCATTAATTATCAAGAGCAAGATTTTTTGGAAGTACTGAAAACTCATACTGAAGGCCGAGGTATCGATGTAATTCTTGATATGGTCGGTGGAGACTATATCCAAAAAAATATTTCTTTATCTGCGTTAGAAGGGCGCATAGTCAACATTGCATACCTTCAAGGCCCCGTTGCGAAAGTAAACTTCCTACCTGTTATGTTAAAACGCCTGACTATTACTGGTTCAACACTGCGCCCTCAAAGTGATGAGACAAAGGCCGCGATTGCCGAAAACCTTAAGAATATTGTTTGGCCGTTTTATGAAGGCTCAACGCCGAAAATGAAGCCGGTTATTGCTAAAGTGTTCCCCTTAGAACAAGTCGAAGACGCGCATCGTTTAATGGAAAGCAACCAACACATTGGTAAAATTATTCTGGATTTAAAAGTGTGAGCATAGATTTACAGGACCTAGGCGATATCAAGATCCCCGAGTATTTGAATATCGCCCACGCTTGCACCTCAGATGAGTACAAAGCTACAAGCCATCACCCAGATAACATTGCCATCATCGTTGATCAACACGATGATGTTCAGCAGCTCTCTTATCGAGAACTAGCAAGTCGTTCAAAGCAAGCAGCCAATGTTTTTCAAGCACTTGGTTGCCAGCAAGGCGACAGAGTGATGCTCTGCTTACCTAATTGCATGGAGTTTCCGCTCGCCTTCTTTGGCGCGCTCACCTTAGGCGCGATCGCAGTACCCAGCTCTATGCTATTAAGTGGCGATGAATTAGATTATTTAGCAAAAGATTCAGGCGCAAAGATCCTCGTCACCACAGCTGACCATTGGGCTAAATTAGACAAGCTTGACTCACCTTCACACCAAATTGAATCCGTCATTTTAGTAAGCGAAGAAGCACTAGCAAGTAATAAAGCATCCAAAACACAGCTCTATAACTGGCAGAAGCTAATGGCAACGGCTTCAGATGAGATTGAAACCTGCAAAACCAAAGCAAATGATCCGGCTTATTTGGTTTATACCTCGGGAACAACGTGCTACCCAAAAGGTGTCCTTCATGCTCACCGCGCTTTATTAGGAAGAGTTCCGGCGGCGCGACGCTGGTTTGATTACGATACCAATAAGATCGATCGTATTTTGCACTCAGGAAAATTCAACTGGACTTACGTACTCGGCACAGCCTTGATGGACCCACTGCTACTAGGCAAAACAGTTGTTGTTTATGAAGGTAAGGCCGAAGCTGAGGCGCGGGGCAAGATATTTCTGGCCGAAGCTGATACTTGGCCTAAATTGATTGCGAAACATCAGTGCAGCATTTTTATTGGTGTCCCGACACTGTATCGACAAATTATTCAGAAAACCGAGACTACAAAAGTCGAGGTACCAAGCCTACGTTACTGCATGTGTGCCGGAGAGCATTTATCTGATGAATTATATACTGCATGGAAAGAGCGCTTCGGCTTAACGATTTACGAAGCCATTGGCATGTCTGAATGTTCTTACTATTTATCGCAACACCCTACTCGCCCTGTAAAACCTGGCTCTGCTGGTTTACCACAAACGGGTCATTCAATATCCCTATTAAATGAGCATTTAGAGCCTGTTGCCGATAACGAAGAAGGTATGCTTTGTATCGGCCTAGATGACCCAGGCTTGTTTCTTGGCTACTGGAATCTGGATGACACCACCAAAGCCTCACGCAAAGGAACGTTCTTTCTAACAGGTGATTATGCCTATCGTGATACCGATGACTATATTTGGTTTTTGGGTCGAAAAGATGATTTGATCAATAGCTTTGGCTACCGAATCTCACCCCATGAGATTGAGCGGGTAATCAAAACCTACCCTGCCATTGCAGATTGTGTGGCGCTAGAGGAATGCATTGGCGAAGATAAAAACATCGTGGTCGCTTGTATTATTCTTCATCAAGACACGAGTTTTAATGAACAAGCATTGATGGACTTTGCTCATGATCATTTGGCTAAATATAAAGCGCCTAAAAAGTTTTATCTTATGGATAGATTCCCAAGAACTGCTAACGGCAAGGTTCTTCGCAAAGCGCTTAGAAATACTATTCTTAACAAATAGAAGCCATGAAAAATTGGTTCCACTTGAGCATTCTTGTTACAATTCGCGCCTGATTTTTTCATTAGAACTTCTTTTAAATACTAAGTCATAATTTCGAGGCCGATATGTCTAAGCAAGATTCTGTTGTTATTGTAAGTGGTGTTCGTACGCCAATGGGTGGTTTTCAAGGTAGTTTGGCAGATATTTCTGCTCCTGAATTAGGCGCTATCGTTATTAAAGAAGCCGTTGCCCGCGCTGGCTTAAAACCAGAAGATATTCAAGAAGTCATCATGGGTAACGTTCTACCTGCCGGCCTTAAGCAAGGCCCAGCTCGCCAAGCAATGCGTAAAGCAGGCTTACCCGATACAACTGGCGCGACTACCATCAACAAGCTTTGTGGCTCTGGTATGAAAGCGACCATGTTCGCACATGACTTAATCAAAGCGGGCACCAACGATATTATGATTGCTGGCGGCATGGAATCTATGTCGAATGCGCCTTACTTGCTTCCAACTGCACGTAAAGGCTTCCGTATGGGACATGGCGATAAAGCAATGGATCACATGTTTTTAGATGGTTTGGAAGATGCCGAAACTGGTCGTTTGATGGGCTCGTTCGCACAAGAAGTTGCCGATAAGAAAGGTTATAGCCGCGAGCAGATGGATGATTATGCCATTCAATCATTAACTCGCGCTAAAGCGGCTATCGACGCAGGCTTACTAAAAGCTGAAATCATTCCTGTTACGGTAAAAACGCGTAAAGGTGATGTTGTCGTTGAAGACGATGAGCAACCACACAACGCAAATATCGAAAAAATCCCAAGCCTTCGTGCAGCGTTCGCTAAAGATGGCACTATCACTGCTGCTAATGCTTCATCAATTTCAGATGGCGCTTCTGCGTTACTGTTAATGCGTGAAAGTGAAGCCGAAGCTCGCGGCATTAAGCCTATCGCTCGCATTGTCGCGCATGCGACTCAATCACAGCACCCAAGCGAATTCACTATCGCACCAGTTGGCGCGATTGAAAACCTATTTAAGAAAGCCGGTTGGACTAAAGACGATGTTGATCTATACGAAATCAACGAAGCTTTTGCCATGGTCGCGATGATGCCAATTATCGACTTAGGTTTAGACCCTGAAACAGTTAACATCTTTGGCGGTGCTTGTGCCCAAGGCCACCCGGTTGGCTCAACAGGTTCACGTTTGATCGTAACGTTGATGAACGCACTTAAAGTTAAAGGTAAAACTAAGGGTGTAGCCGCATTATGTATTGGTGGCGGTGAAGCAACAGCAATGGCGATTGAACTGCTCTAAGCCAAAAAGCTTCTTCATTAAGAAATCAAAGCTAGACTGACTTATGTTAGTCTAGCTTTTTTATTCCTATTACTAAAACAAGCGTCACAAAGCGGGGTGAGATTAATGAAGATAGTTTATTCAGTTTTATTCTTATCCATGCTTATTTTAGGCTTACTCCATCATTTTAATCTAATCGATAGCAATTTCTTTCTCAGCTTACGCTACGAAAGAGATGGAATACATAACCATGAATATTGGCGTTTATTAAGTGGCCACTTCGTCCATTTAAATCTGACGCATGGCCTAATGAACTTGGGCGCACTAGCGTTGCTAATAATCATGTTTTGGAAGGACATGTCATATAAAGCAGATATATCTACCCTGCTATTTTCAATTATTGGCATCGATATCGGAATTTATTTTTTAAATCCTGAATTAATAAGCTATGTTGGTTTTTCAGGGGTTTTACATGGTTTATTTTTATATTATTTCTTAAAGACGCTACCGCAGAATAAAAAAGGCTCAATCATTGCGCTTAGCCTCATGATTACGAAAATTCTTTGGGAACAATCACCTTGGGGAGACACTTCAGAAACAGCTAAGTTAATAGGCGGTAGTGTTGCGACCATGGCTCATTTATATGGCGGTATTTGCGGCTTAATCGCGGGGTTAAGTTATTTATTATTGTGGAAAAATTAAAAAGGCACGAAGTTCGTGCCTTAAGTATTACATCTAAAGTTGTATAGGTTTTGCTTACTTGTCTACAACGTCAAACTCTACCCTGCGATTCATAGAACGACCTTCCTCAGTATCGTTAGTTGCAGAGGTTTTCCTATCTTCTAAGACCCAACTTTGGAAAACGACGGCTAATACTTACAGTAAAGCTTCTTAATTTCATGATCAAAATCGCGTACTTCTTTAGATGGACGTAACTGATATTTTCGAGTCACTATTTCACGATGTACGACATAGTCACACCAATATTCTTTTCTATCTGGCATCCAGTCTGTAGGTGACTTACCTTTTCGAAGCTTAATTTGTTCAATAGATACTGGTACTAAATTTATTGGATCATTCAATAATGCAAAACGCTGTTCAGGCGCCCAGTAGGCCGCGCCCCAAAAGTGCGCTTCATACGGGCTTATTCTATGATCTAGGGCAACGACCCGAATATCATCTATTAATTTCCCTGTATAAGCATCTTGCCACTCACCCGAAACTACAAAAAGACAGCCCTTATGCTTGGCATATTTAATGTCGGTTATGCTTGTTTCTGCCAATACTTGGGTATAACTCTTCT
>CAXBKC010000331.1:0-5031 GCA_963975615.1 uncultured Oleiphilus sp. | reverse complement strand
ACAAAAAGTATTTGCATGTGATATCGATACACAGTGAAGATCTACTTTATTTAGCTTGGCATTTACTGCGCAAGCATCTAAAGCGTGGGTGTCGATATCACATGCAAATACTTTTTGTGCTCCTGCAAGTGCCGCTGCGATGGCCACAATTCCAGAGCCGCTACCAAAATCAACTATTGTCTTACCTTTTACGTATTCTGAGTTGGATAAAATGTATTGAGCTAAAACTTGGCCGCTTGCCCAGCAAAAAGACCAATAAGCGGGTTTAGCCAGAACCGCTTGAGTCTCATCAAGAGAAATAGGGCCGTCAAGAGCGGCAGGGTCAAATAAGTAAAGAGAAATAGCAGGGCAAGCTACTGCTTGAGTGACCTTAACACGTGACTTTTTTAAAGTTTGTTGTAAGTGATAATTCAAAATTTCAGACATGCTTTAAATCTTTATAGGGAGTTTTACTAAGCAAAAGGTTTTATATTGACCAGCTATTAGAGGTACTTTAAGATCTGCGAGGCATAAAAGTTAAACCATAATAGCTTGTCGTAGTCTTAAGTAAATAAAAGCTTAGCATTACGACTACGCAATAACGATCAACAGTTTTTGATTATGAGAATAATAGGGGAAAAATCACTATGGAAAGCTTAAATCTCGACACAGAGCAAGCATCAAAATATATTGAAATTGTGTTTGAAGCCTTACTTAATTACGGCCCAAAAGTTTTATTGGCACTGGTTACTTTAATTATTGGTCTATGGATTATTAAAAAATTAGTCTCTAAAACAAGTGTTCATTTTAGTACTAAAGCAGACCCAAGCTTAGCTTCTTTCATGAGTAGCTTAGTCTCTGTGCTATTAAAATTAATGCTGTTTATTGCTGTTGCGTCAATGATTGGTATTCAAACAACGTCGTTTATCGCTGTACTCGGTGCTGCAGGTTTAGCCGTTGGTTTAGCCTTACAAGGAAGCTTGGCAAATTTTGCTGGTGGCGTACTGATTCTTCTTTTTAAACCGTTTAAAGTGGGTGATTGGATTGAGGCACAAGGCCATGTTGGGGCTGTTAAACATATTCAGATATTTAACACAATTTTAACCACAGGTGATAACCGTATTGTGGTTATTCCAAATGGTCCGCTTTCAAACGGAAGCTTAGTAAATATCAATCAAGAGCCTACTCGACGCATCGATTTTTCTTTTGGCATTGGTTACGGGGATGATATCGATAAAACAAGAACCGTTCTTGAAGGTTTAGTAGCAGCTGAATCTAGAATTCTTAAAGACCCAGCTCATTTAATCGTTGTTGAAGCCTTAGCTGATAGCTCGGTGAACTTTAAAGTGCGCGTATGGGTAAACACAGCAGACTACTGGGGTGTTCACTTTGCGATGATTGAAGCCGTTAAAAAGACTTTCGACAAAGAAGGTATCAGCATACCGTTTCCTCAGCGTGATGTGCATATGCATACGGTTCAATAAAGTTATCCAGCTTATATCAGTTAATAAAAAGCGACTTCGGTCGCTTTTTTTATATCTTCGTTTTTAGCGTGGAGGTAAAGAGTGAAAGATAAAGCGTATTGACGGTAACCAGGAATAGAGATTTGCAAACAAATGTAATACTCGTAACTTAAAAGTGGCGAAATGCCGAATTATGGACGACTCTATAGTTATGTTGTCTTTAGATGTTTATCCAAGGGCAATGTGAATGAGTAGATAAACTGCTCTGCAGATGACGTAGATTGTTACGACACAATATCGCGTAAGTGCGACAAATTCTGGCATAGCTTTGCTGATAGACTGATGAAAGGGGTGTCGAACAATACCATGCAAGTTGTGAGGGTTTGATCATGCCAGTAGAAAAATTAATAGACTTTCTTGATGCACATAAAGTTAAGTATGTTTCTGTTGAGCACTCTCTTGCTTATACAGCAAAAGAAATCGCAGAACGAATTAATGTTAAAGGCGACCAAATGGCCAAAACGGTAATGGTCAATTTAGATGGATGTATGTCCATGGTAGTTCTGCCTGCATCATGCAGAATCCGGTGGGACAGGTTCATGGAGGCCATGGGGACAGAGTTAGTTGCTCTTGCCGATGAAGAAGAGTTTCAAGATCGATTTCCATTTTGTGAGGTCGGTGCAATGCCACCATTTGGTAATCTCTACGGTGTACCTGTTTATATGTATGACGGCTTTGATTACGATGCAGATATAGCCTTCCGTTCAGGTACACATAGTGAAGTTATCAAAATGAGGCTCAGCGATTATATGGATCTTGTTCGCCCAATGACTCTAAATGAAGGCTTCGCAAAAATTGGGGTTAAAAAACCCAGCTGGCTAGTTCGGAAAAAGGCATCTTAAAGTTTAATATTTAACGTGAGCTAATCTCTGGGCCGTCACGCAGGCGGCCTGAACTGCAGCTCAGAGATTATTTATCAGTAAAATTTCCTAGCGAATATAAATAATAAAATCTTCGTAGCCTCGACGTATCTTAAAGGCCTGTAATTGGCGAATGTTTAAATATTGTTTTAACTCTTCAATATTGTGGACACGAGTTCGATTTACACCAAAAATAATATCCTCTTCTTCAAAACCCATCTGTGCTGCTCTTGAGTTTTTTGCGAGTGACTTAAGTCTAATACCGACGGAACTTTCCTGATCTCCTGGAATCAGATCTATTAATTGTGTGCCAGCCAAATAAGGAGAAAGTAGCTCACCACTTATTTCCGGAATGGGGATAGGGCTAATGATTACTTCGGTAGAATATTCTTTTCCTTGGCGTATATAACTAATAGCTAAGCGCTCTTTAATAGCAGATAGGCCTATTCGATTTTGAATATCTATCGCATTCGTAACTCGGCGTGTGCCTGCTGAAATAATAATATCGCCGACTTTCAAACCTGCTTTTTCTGCTGAACTATTGGGTAAAATACTTGCAATGAGAGCGCCTTGGTAGGTCGCTTGTTTATTCGTGAGGGAAAACGCTTCAGCAAGGTCTGGGCTTAAATCTTGGAAGCGTGCACCAATTCCGCCACGGCGAACTTTGCCATAATCGATGAGTTGCTTCATGACTGACTGGGTTACGGCAGTGGGAATGGCAAAGCCAATACCGACATTGCCGCCTGCCGGAGCAATAATTGCCGAGTTGATGCCGACCAGATGGCCATTTAAATCAATTAAAGCACCGCCGGAGTTACCGGGGTTGATGGATGCATCAGTCTGGATAAAATCTTCATAGCCTTGAATGCCCAAACCGTTTCTGCCTAATGCACTAACAATACCACTAGTTACCGTTTGGCCTAGACCAAAAGGGTTACCTATCGCTAGGACAAAGTCACCGACCTTCAATGAGTCTGAGTTAGCCACTTCAAGTGCGGAAAGTTGATTAGCAGGGATTTGCAAAAGCGCGATATCGACCTTTTCATCTGAACCAATTAAATTGGCCACCAGACTTCGGCCATCTTGTAGTTTGACTTCAATATCATTTGAGCCCGCGATTACATGGTGATTGGTGAGCACATAACCCTTTTGAGCATCGACAATAACACCAGAGCCCGCACTTTGAACACGGCGAGTTTCTTCAACATCATCAGGAAAAGAAAAGAAGTGCCTAAAAAAAGGCGATTGCAATAAAGGGTTAAAACGTTTCTGAACGGTATAAGTCGCGATATTGACGACAGCTGGGGCTGTTTTTTCTATCACCGGAGCAAGTGAAGGCTGAAGTCGGCCTTCGATGCTACGTGCAGGAAAGCCACTAGCGCAAGATGCAGAAGTAAATACTAAGCTCGCTACTAACAATACCAAGCCTATAAATTTACGCCGTAATGAGCGATGATTGTGCATGTTTATCCTCATATAGAATATTAATACGATGAGATGTGATTTAACGATATATCTAGCATAATAAAACTAATTTATAACAAAGAGTGACGGTGATGAATAGTGAATTTGATGTGGTAATTGTTGGAGCCGGAATGGTGGGTGCGACAATCGCTTGTGGTTTAGCACGGTCAAATTTAAACGTCGCAGTCGTCGACCCTCAAAAAGCGAAACCTTATATCGAAAATGAGTTGCCACATATTCGGGTTTCTGCGATTAGCTTTGCTAGTGAACAAGTACTCAAACATGTCGGGGCGTGGAGCTATATATCATCAAAACGAAACTGCCCTTATCGCCGCTTAGCGGTGAATGAAATGCACGCTCAAGAAGGCTTGGCCGCTAAGCTACCGGATATATCGAACTGGGCGAGAACAGAGTTTAATGCTGACGCCATTGGCCAAACACACTTGGGCCATATAATTGAAAATGATATTGTGCATCTTGCCCTGCATGAACAAATGGCAAATTTGGACGACTCGGCAAGCTTAAGTATTTTTTGTCCGGATGAGGTGCTGTCGATGAACCTTCAAGGTACAAAGAAAAAAATTGTCTTGTCAAAGCAGGGTGAAATCACAGCACGCTTAGTGATCGGTGCGGAAGGTGCACAATCTCAAGTCCGGATTCAGGCAGGAATTGGCCAAACGCGTGAACAATACGAACAGCAGGCATTTGTGTGTACAGTTCGTTATCAAGGTGTCCAAGAAGATATTACTTGGCAGTCGTTTACGCCACACGGGCCAATTGCTTTTTTACCGCTTAGCGATGTTGGTGAGCATCATTACGCTTCTTTAGTTTGGTATGACTACCCTGAACACATTGCGCTTTTGAAAACATTGAGTGATAAGGACTTATTAGATCATTTTCAGAACGAGTATCCAGATACTTTACCGCCTTTGTTGAGTATTGAAGAACGAGCTAACTTCCCTCTGTTTCGTTCACATGCATTTAGCTATATAAAGCAAGGGGTTGCTCTTGCAGGCGATGCAGCACATACCATCAATCCATTGGCTGGGCAGGGCGTCAATTTAGGCATACTCGATGCAGCGGCGTTGATCGAAGTATTGATTCAAGCAAGTTTGAACAATGAGGATATTGCTTCTGAAGCGGTGCTCAAACGCTATCAAAAGTCTCGACGTACTGAAAACCAAATTATGATGACCGCGATGGAT
>CAXBKC010000330.1:0-5037 GCA_963975615.1 uncultured Oleiphilus sp. | reverse complement strand
ATAAAGAAATTAAATTTAAAGCCTTTCTCGACTATGCGACTACCTTGGGCGCTGATTTCATTGCGACCGGTCACTATGTTCGCCGACTAGACGAAAACGGCCAAACATTTCTTCTAAAGGGTTTAGATAACAACAAAGACCAAAGCTACTTCCTCCACGCTGTCCATCAAAGCAAATTAGCTAAGACTTTATTTCCTGTCGGTGAACTCGAAAAACCAGCTGTTCGTGCCTTAGCTGAAGAGCATGATCTAATTACACATGACAAAAAAGACAGCACCGGCATCTGCTTTATCGGAGAGCGCAAATTTTCAGACTTTTTAAAACAGTACTTACCTGCTCAACCAGGCAATATTGAAACGGATACTGGCGATATCATCGGCAAACATAATGGTTTGATGTATCACACTATTGGGCAGCGCCAAGGCTTAGGTATTGGCGGCTTAAAGAATTATGATGAATCGCCTTGGTATGTCGCTCAAAAAGACTTAGTCAGA
This sequence comes from uncultured Oleiphilus sp., assembly GCA_963975615.1. Classification (GTDB taxonomy): domain Bacteria; phylum Pseudomonadota; class Gammaproteobacteria; order Pseudomonadales; family Oleiphilaceae; genus PZPK01. Next base: position 4,543 of record CAXBKC010000330.1, on the reverse strand, counting down.
AATGTACTCGTTGTCGTCCAAGGCACCAAAAACCCCTTACTTTATAGCAATCGATTAACAGCTATTCAGCCTGACTGGGTAAACTCAGCACCGACCTTCCCCTCTCAATGCACTACAAAAGTTAGATATAGACAAGCAGATCAAAACTGTTCAATTGATCTAGATGAGAAGCACAATTTAGTGGTCACCTTCGAGTCACCACAACGGGCCGTAACGCCAGGACAATCAATTGTATTCTACTCAGGCGAACGCTGCTTAGGCGGTGCGATCATAGAATCTACCGAAAACGTTGGCGAAAATATAAGTATTAAAGGCCAAGAATAATGAATCAAAATCAAGAACAAGTCATTGCATTAGCTGGCTTATTCCAGACCATGGAAGCTGTTGATCACATTGCTCAAACCGGGCGATGCAACGAAGCAGTTCTAGAAACATCCGTCAAAAGTTTATTTGTTGAAAACCCAGACACTGCTCTTTCTGTTTATGGCGAATTGGCCGATATAAAACCCGGCCTTCAACTTCTTCAACGCTTACTGACAGATAATAGCGCTAACAACAAACAGCTTAGTTACGTTCGTTATGCACTTGCTATCGTTCAGCTAGAGCGAAGATTAAGTAAAAATAGCGACATGCTAAACACCATTAGTAGCCGCCTTGAACATACAAGTAATCAGATCAATCACTTTGGCATACTTCACGAAAATGTGTTTTCAGGCCTAGCCAGTATCTACTCAGACACCATTAGCACGTTTAGCTTACGCGTACACATTGCCGGACAAGAGCAGCAGCTCAAAATCCCCCTTAATGCAGATAAAATCAGAAGCCTTCTTTTAGTTGGTATTCGTTCGTGTATTTTATGGCGACAAGTAAAAGGCCACCGTTGGCATTTTATTTTCAAACGAAAAGCCATTATTAGAGAATGCGAGTATTTACTGTCTAAAATTGACGCTCAGACTCACTAAACCTGAAAGTGCTGACAAAAACTTCAAGAAAGCGGCGTTTTGATGTATTATAAGCGCCCACTTTTTAACCGATTTCAGGCTTGTAAACTAGCAAACTGAAACCCGCAGAGATTGAGACACCGAATGCAACTATCTTCCCTTACCGCCGTTTCTCCAATTGATGGCCGCTATGGCTCAAAAGTAATTGAATTACGTGACATTTTCAGTGAATACGGCCTCATCAAGTATCGCGTAGAAGTTGAAATTCGTTGGCTACAAAAACTTGCAGCTCATCCTGAAATTACTGAATTAAAAAGCTTTTCTAAAGATACCAATGCATTCCTTGATTCTATCGTGTCTGACTTTTCCCTTGCAGATGCAGAGCGAGTTAAGGAAATTGAACGCACCACCAATCACGATGTGAAAGCCGTTGAATATCTTATCAAAGAAAAATTCGCTGCCGTTAAAGAGAAATTTCCAGAATTAGAGCAAGACTCAGAGTTCGTTCACTTTGCCTGTACATCAGAAGATATAAACAACCTATCTCATGGTTTAATGCTAACTAACGGCTTGGACAAAAGTTTAATTCCTAACATGAGTGCCGTTATCGATAAGCTAGAAGAGCTTGCGCTTGAGTATGCAGAAATACCAATGCTATGTCGTACCCACGGACAAACAGCTTCACCGTCTACAATGGGTAAAGAATTTGCTAACGTCGTAGCAAGATTAAGACGACAGTTAATCCAAGTTCAGCAAGTAGAAATTCTTGGTAAAATCAATGGCGCAGTCGGCAACTACAACGCACATTTTTCTGCCTACCCGTCTGTCGACTGGGTTAGAAACGCAAAAGATTTTATCGAATCATTAGGCTTAAGCTTCAACCCCTATACCACTCAGATTGAACCACACGATTATATTGCTGAACTTTATGATGCAATTGCCCGTTTCAATACGATTTTAATCGATTTAGACAGAGATATTTGGGCCTACATTTCTTTAGGTTTCTTCAAGCAAAAAACCATTGCTGGCGAAGTTGGCTCATCGACTATGCCACACAAAGTTAACCCGATTGATTTCGAAAATTCAGAAGGCAACCTCGGTTTAGCGAATGCGATTCTTGGTCATTTAGCAGAGAAGCTACCAATCTCTCGCTGGCAGCGTGACTTAACAGATTCAACTGTATTGCGTAATTTAGGCGTTGGTCTAGCGCATAGTTTAATCGCTTACCAAGCGACTTTAAAAGGCCTAAGCAAGCTTCAGATCAATCCAGAAAAACTAGCAGCAGACCTAGATAACGCATGGGAAATTATGGCTGAACCCATTCAGACCGTAATGCGCCGTTATAAAGTTGAACAGCCTTATGAAAAATTAAAAGCACTTACACGCGGTAATGTCATGAACAAAGAAACGATTCAAAATTTCGTTTCTAGTTTAGACATTCCTGAGACTGCTAAAGCGGAATTATTAAAACTGACGCCATCGACCTATATTGGCAACGCCATTATTCAAGCGAAGCAAATTAAGCAATAATTTGTAGCAATGAAATAAAAAAGCCTATTCCTTAATTAGAGGAATAGGCTTTTTTTGTTATGTACATCAAATTAAACTACGAAAAAACTAAGATAATCTGAATTAGTAGCGCCATTCAGCGCCAATGGTCAAATACCTTGTATCATCTCGATCAAAATCAAAACGCTGAATTTCTCCAGTTAACGTTAGCTCATCTGTAATCTGATGATCCAATCCTGCACCCCAATATAAGTCCGTTCCTGAGTCACTATCCGTGCCAGTGGATGAGCCATTTCCTTGAGTTGTATGGTAATCAGCATTCCAATCGAAGGCACCGAAACGAACACGGAGATTGGTTTTAGCATCTAGTAGATGTTTATAGAGGACCGATAAAGTAAAGCCATCACCCGACTCTGGATGCACATTTGCCAAATCAATGTCCTGAGTAGATGTAAAATCTACATCCACTTGCCCCAAGTCCAAGTAAGCCAACTCTACGGCCCAATTAGATGTAAGCTCATAACCTAAACCAAGACCATAACCTAGACGACGATCATCTACATCATTGATCGTGGTATTGATAATGCCAGCCTGATTAAACTCTGCCTGCACCTCATCAACGGTAACCTGCGAGTTAGCTCGACCAAAATTAGCCGTTGTGTAGGTATGAGAAAGCCAATCATGATCTTCAGCCAACACAGGACTAGTGATAGCACAGATCAACAAACCATTTAATAGAGCGTATTTATTCAAATTCCTCATAACTTACTCCCCTTTTCTTAAATGATTGGTTTGGCGTCTTCTGAATACTAGCGTTAAGTACGACAATAGCAGTAACAACGGCCATGACATCGAGCCTCCACTTGAGCGTATGCTAATTGGAATACCTTGACCGACACCACCTGGATCTAAGATTGTGCCATCCGCTTCGCCATCCGCATCATTCATGCCACCATCTTCAATGCCAAGCTGAACACAGAAATATCCCTCTGTTAGACCATCGGTATACTCAGCACTTCCCGGAGGAGGACAAACACCTAGCTTACCAGCAGCTGATTGAAGGGTATTATTGGCATCGACCACATACTCTGACCACGTATTATCGATCAGTTTACGATAAACAGGGTTTTCTGGAATCGCTTGTAGCTGTGGAATAACAACAAGTACCCTTTGTCCAGGGACGGGCATATTAGAGACAACAAAATCGAAGAGGCCACCATCATATATGTATCCACCGTCAGATCGATCTCTATCGTTTTCATCTACAATCTGCTGCGCATTTAGTAAAGGGCTATATTTCGCGCTGCCACTGGCATAGAGATTCAGTTTTAAACTTAAACCTGCCTGTGTTTCAACAAACCAAGCCCCATCGGAAGACGCGCCGCCAATTGGATACATAGCGAGAAGATTTGATGCTTCGATATCATCAGCGAAGTCCGGCACGTTATCCTCATCTACATCACCAAAACCCTCCGTTAGATCATCAATACCATCACTATCACTGTCGGTCGCATTGGATAAGACAAGGCTTTCACTCAAGACTGTCAGGGTAATGACAGCACTACCACTTTTCGGGTTAGATGCATCATCGCTTGCTTTCACAGTCAGTTGGTAAACGCCTTTACCTGTAGTAGCTGGATCAAAGGAATAGGTATTTCCACTTACCGTGCCGTTAAGCTTGTTGCCGCCCAACCATTCAAAGGTATGAGAATCTCCAATATCAACATCCGAAACGGTCGCTGTAATGGTTACCATGCCATCCGTTGTCGAGAACAAGTTCAGTTTTTTCGCTGGAGCACTATCCAAAGCCGCAGATAAGGCAACGGCTGGGGGATGGTTAAGCTCACCAATGGTCACTGTATGCGCTTGTTTCACACCGGCTACTGCATTGGTTATGCTATCCAGCTCAAAGATGACGGTTTCATCGGTTTCAAGATTGGCATCGCTGACAATATTCAAGGTAATGCTGCCGCGGCGCCCTTCTGTAATCGTCAGACTGCCACTTAATGCATCATGGTCCTCAGGATTCGTTGCCGTACCCAATACCGAATAATCAGCTACTACGGGATACTCTGGTGCCTCGCCGTTTAAAT
>CAXBKC010000329.1:0-5044 GCA_963975615.1 uncultured Oleiphilus sp. | reverse complement strand
GGTCCATTGCAACATCTGAAGATCTCCGTCTGAATTACCGAATGCTGCGATGGGACGGCGGCCGATATGTAAGTTGATGCTGATGACTTTACCTTTTTTATCGGTGATAAAATTGGGCTCAGGCAGCCTCATCAGTACGGGCTTTTCGTTTATTATTTCAAACTCTGTTTTGATACTACTACCCACAACTTGCTCGGGTGGGATGCCATAGACTTCTTCTGCCCATGCACGCATAAATTCGACTCCTCCGCCAGAAACTATGAAGGTCTTAAAGTTGTTAGCTCGAAGATAGGTAAGCAATTCAAGCATTGGTTGATAAATCATGTCCTTGTAAAGACGCTTGGTCGTCGGATGTTTTGCGGTAGTGATCCAGCTTTTTACTAGCACTTCAAACTCTGCCTCGGTCATACCTGCATGAGTTGCTTTTAGTATCTCGAACATTGACTTTTTTCCGCCAGCAAGTGCGGCTTTTAGATCACCTTTGAGAACAGAAGCAAACGGTTCTTTGTTTTTCCACTCAGGATGCTGCGGAGCAAGCTTAATTAAACGGTCTATTGCGAAAAAAAGTTGAAAATACATCGGTTGCTCTGGCCATAGCGTACCGTCGTTGTCGAACACAGCGATGCGCTCAGCAGGTGGCACAAAACTGGGCGAGCCATTCTTCGTTACGTCTGCCACAAATTCGATGATGGATTGCTTAGTTTTACCTTCTTTCCAAGAAGAAAGGGGAAGGATGCTCTGAGCCACTGCTAGCCCACCGAGCGCCACGGTAAATGTTAGGCTGAGTACAAATAACTGCATTCGTTTAAAGGTCATAACTTTTTCCTTCTATTATTCGATTTTGTGTTTAATACACTAAACTTAATTTCTCAATCCTTTAAACTATCAAACGAAATGCTGATAGTCATTTTGGGTTTGCCAGCTTCGCTGAGCAAAAAACATAAGATTAAAAAAAGCCTGCTTGTTTACACAAGCAGGCTTTTGTGAGTTAAAAACTGTAACCAAACTCAAGGTTAATCCTACGAGCATTTTGATGCACGCCGTTGCTGTACGCCCCCGCGATTAGTGGGATCTTAGTGAGGTAGATCTCATAATCTTCATCAAAGAGGTTATTGACCGTCAGTGCTACGTGCCAGCTACTGTCCATAGGAGTCACTTTTAAACGATAATCAACTAGAGCATAACCATCTTGCATCAAACCCTGTTCGTTATCAGAGTCAATTGTATGTTCAGACTTGTAACTCACGCTTAGCATATTCGACACTTCATAGTTATCCATAACTTCAGTCAGATGCTCTGCTGCCACAACCGCTGTAAACTCTGGCACCCAAGCCAGATTGTCTCCAGACCAATCACACTGGCCGTTTTCGTCCGCTTCACCTTTGTATACTTCAGTTAAACTACAGGCAGCGCCCTCAAACTTGTCATAGTAAAAATCTAAATACTCAGCATTGGCTGTAATGCTTAGGTCATCGGTAGCTTGCCAAATAAACTCTACATCAATACCTTTTTGTATAGTCTTACCCGCATTACCAACGTTGAATCCGATAGAACCATTGAAAATGGAGGTCTGCAAGTCATCATAAGTGCCATAGAACACTGCAACATTCAAACGCATATCATCCCAGTCAGACTTAAAGCCGATTTCGTACGCGGTAACCTGTTCATCTTCAAATTGGGTATCTTCCGGAGTACCGGCACTTGGACCAGGCGAAGTACCCAGCGGTGATGCCGATGCTGGACCTTCATACAAAGTATCGAAGCCACCAGCCTTGGCGCCGTCAGCAAAATTAACATAGCCCATGAAGCTATCAGTGAAGAAGTAACTTGCGCTGGCTTGTACCATAGTGTGACTTTCTTCGCGCTTCATGTTCTCAAACTCATGCGGCGCACCTACCGATTTCAAAGCGCCCCAATAACTCAGCAAAGCTGGAGTCAAGCCCGCATAAGGGTGACCATCAGGGAAAGCAGGACGAGTATCTACCGTTCCATCGATATTAAGAAGAGTTAACCCTTGTGTAGCGGTTTTTTCGATATCGCTATACCGCACACCTAAGGTCAATGAAAGTTTGTCTGTTGCCTGATAGTCTACTTGAGCAAAAATCGCGCTTTGTTCTGTTTTTTGTTCAAGATAATTTGAACGAGTAAAGTTTGGCATACCTAGTTGAGTTAAATAAAAATCAACGTCAAAGCCGGTATTGAAATCAGCATCTTGATAGTAGAGCCCACCCATCAAATTAATTTGCTCATTAACTATCATATCAAAGCGAAGCTCTTGCGAAAACTGTTCATAATCTTCTGGAACATTAGATGACATGATATCTTCGGGTGTCATATCAATATCTAAGGTATGAAAATAGTCATAACCACTTTGAGCTGTAATAGAGGTAATAGTCGTATTATCACTGATAGACCATACAACCTCTAGCATGGTTTCATCACTTTCATTTTTATTCCCTGACGGACCGTTATTGAAAATGGAATCGTCATTACCCGTATTCATTTCGCCAGTGCCAATTCCAAATGGCGCCAATGGCGAGTTTTCAAATTCAGTGAAATCCGGATTAACATGACGATAAATGGCCAGTGTCTCACCAAACTTCTCAAATGTTCCTTGCTCATGACGTAAGTATAGGCTCAGATCATCCCGTGGCTGCCACACTGCGCCGATGCGAAAAGCATAATCTTTGAAGTAGGGTTCATATTGGTCTGTGTAGTTGTTGAACGCCGCACCTTTGTTCTGATCACGCCACTTACCAGCAATACGCAGAGCAAACTCATCCGTTACCGGGATATTGAGCCCACCCAAGATCTGAGCTTCTTCATACTCAGTTTCATACTTAACCGTGAATTCGCCATTTAAATCATCACCGACATCAGGTCGATTAGTGATCATGCTTAAGGCACCACCAATCGAGCTATTACCATACAATGTAAGTTGCGGTCCTTTCAGTACTTCGACACGTTGCATATCAAAGAAACCAGCGCGTTGCTGATTCATTCGTCCACGGTACACGCCATCTACGTAGGTGCCGACAGATTGCTCAAATGACTGGTTATCGCCTGACGATACACCACGCAGTGAGAGTCGACTGTGGTTAGCCAGTTGCGGCTGTTCCAAACCAGGTACGTATTTAGATAAGTCTTCAACAGTGTGCACCCCCATAGCTTGAATGTTCTCACCGGTAACAGCATTTATGCTACTTGGCACTGTCTGGACAGATTCAATACGCTTACGTGCTGTGACTTCAATAACTTCAAGTGCAGAACCTTTTGCCTTAACATCCTTTGCTTCTTCTTGAGCTAAACTGGCAAATGAAGTCGATCCCAACACTATGCACAATACCTTGGCGATTGGTGTTTTTGGAAAATCTTTAATGTTCATAATGTATTACCTACTTTAAATTCGTTATATTGGACTAAAAAATTAGTTACAATTTATAATTATTGTCATTACAAGTTAGCAAATATTGATAAATACAATAGTGTTAATATAGGCCATCATGTGAACAATTAAGGCCCAATTTTACATGTAGGATTTTGAATGGTTTTTCACAAAGACATCAACTGATCTAAAGCTAAATAGTCTAATAGCACGAGCAGTTTCGAGTGTTCACGGTTTGTTTACTATAAGAAAAATTGGTAATTATTCCAGCTTCAAGAAATTTCTTAAATTAGCAGCAATCATCTTGTACTTCTTTTATTTATCTCAAAATAATCTACAAAATAGAACTGTGATAACCAATAAGCACTCCTAATTTAAAACAACGAGTGATTATTTAAATATGCTCAGTTCATTAGTTTATAAACTTCAGACCGTAAAATTGACACTTTATAGTTGTAATTTTAAGCCAAACTATCGAATCCATTGACACATTACCCCATGAGATTATTTAAATTGAGATGCTAGCCTTTTAGCAAGTCAAAATTAAGGGTCACTTGGAATGTCAAATATATATATAGTCGGTGTCGGAATGACACCATTTGGTCGTCATATCGAACGCAGTATGGAAAGTCTATGTGATGAAGCATTAGACGCAGCGATAAAAGATGCTGGTTGTGAAAAATCAGATATCGGTACCGCTTTTTATTCAGGAACCACTCAAGGTCATCTTCAAGGACAAACCTTTATCCCTGGTCAAGTCTATCTAAGCAAAATTGGTATACAAGGCATTCCTGTATTTAATGTTGAGAATGGCTGTACCGCTGGCTCTTCTGGTTTTCATCTCGCTGTTCAAATGTTAAAAGCGGGAAGCTGTGATGTGGCATTAGCCATTGGCGCTGAAAAAATGAACATTACTGATAAAGCAAGAATGTTTTCTGTTTTTGACGGCGCTTGGGATTTATCTGAACCCGATGCAAATTTAGCAAGGTTGTTAGCTCCTGCAAAAGATTTTGTTGTGCCAGAAGGTCATGAGTCTGACCGTCCTTATAGCGTATTTATGTCTGTATATGCCGCATTTGCTCGTGCTCATATGCATAAGTATGGTACCACTCAACGCCAAATAGCGGCTGTTTCAGCAAAAAACCACCAACATTCTACGCACAATCCTCTGTCTCAATTTCAACAAGCCTATTCGATTGAAGAAGTATTGAATGCGCCACCTATTACTTACCCACTGACATTACCCATGTGTGCGCCAATTTCTGATGGTGCAGCTGCAGTAATCGTTTGTAACGAAGATGGGCTTAAACGCATTGGCTCTGACAAAAATCGCGCCATCAAAGTGTTAGCGACAGTTACTCGAAGTGCAACTGATCGCTCTTATTCAAATCCTGAGTTACATTGCGCTCATTTATGTGCAATGGAAGCCTATGAGCAAGCAGGCGTTGGTCCTCAAGATATGGATGTCTCGGAAGTACACGATGCAACAGCTATGGGTGAAATACTGCATGCAGAAAATCTTGGACTAGTGCCTTTCGGTGAAGCAGGTCCAGCAGCTGAGCGAGGTGACTTTAGCATTGGTGGACGTATACCAATCAACACGTCTGGTGGTCTTGAATCTAAGGGACATCCGTTAGGTGCTACCGGTTTAGGTCAACT
>CAXBKC010000328.1:0-5046 GCA_963975615.1 uncultured Oleiphilus sp. | reverse complement strand
GAACATCCCTTCGACGAGCTCAGGGAGCGAATTCTGCCCGCTTGTTTTATTTTTCTATTATTGGAAGAGTAACCGTAAACGTCGTTTTCCCAGGCTCACTAAAAAGTGAAATGTCGCCATCGTGCTTATCAATGATTCTTTTACATATACCTAAGCCCAAGCCGCTGCCTTCGCCGGCTGGTTTAGTGGTAAAGAAAGAAGTAAATACCTTTTCTTGAATGTCTTCTGGAATGCCGGCCCCGTCATCCGTTATTTTGACAATAATAGAGCTATTTTCTGCAAAGGTTTCAATTGTCAGTGTGCCAATATTTTCCATAGCATAAAGTGCATTGTGAATCAGGTTAGTCCAAACCTGATTCAACTCGTCGGGGTAGCAAAGGATATCGGGTAGCTCTTCACTATAATGCTCTACCACTGTGCAGCCTTGTTTTAGGAAATTTTGATACAAAACCAACACCGTTTGAATACCATAATTGATGTTGCTTAAAATTTTATTCCCTGTGTTGTCGTGGTGACTGAAATTTTTAAGTGAGAATACTACTTTTGATGCTTTGCTAATAGCCGTGAGAATGGTCTGGTTATTTCGTTCTAAGGCGCTAAGACAATGTGCTAAATCAACGACGTTTAAGGTATTTTTATTTCTTAAATAGGGGGCTAAATCATCTAGATCTGAGATATTTATCATATCTAAAAGTAGTTCAGTTAATTCATTTGCATCGTCAATATTTAATTCACATAAATAGCTTTGTATTTGTTTTTTCTGCTCCCGTTCTTCTCGTGTACTAAAAAGCTCACCGTTGACTATTTTGTCGATAGATTTTTGCAATAATAAACTGAGGAAATATTTATCATCTTCGCTTATTTTTGAAAGAAAGTCGGGTAGCTTGATATCGAAGTTTTTAAATGATTTAGAATTATTGCCTGCTGAGGCCTGAATTGCGCCTAAAGGCGTGTTAATTTCATGAGCAATACCCGCAATTAATTGGCCTAAGGCTGCCATTTTTTCGGAGTGAATCAATTGTTGCTGGCTATCTTCAAGATCTGAAAGGGCCTTTTTTAACGCAGAATTTTTTAAGTTAAGCGCATAAGTACGTTGTTCTACTTTATGTTCAAGTGTTTGATTGTAAGTAGCCAGTGTTTCATAGCTTTGTTCTAGGTTCTTTGCCATGGTTACAAAGTTTTCTGTAAGGGTGCCTAGCTCATCATCTCTGGGCTTGGATATCTCTTCAATTCGACTAAAGTCACCTTGGGCAAGGTCACGAGCATAGTTTGTTAATGTAATGATAGGCGCAATTAAACGTTTTGATATGATTGAAATAATGAAACAGGCAAAGCATAAAAGTACTATGGTGAAGATTAGGGTTTTGAAATTTAATTGGGCTTGCTGGGCTTTATGATCTTTAATCGAGGCCAATATTTGTGCGTTTAGCTCTGACAGGGAATAGATGAGTAACAAGTGGCCCCAAACTTCTTGACCTATTTCTATTGGAATCTTGAACTCCAAGCCTTGATCGCTTTGTAGCTGAATTTCTCTTATTTCGTAGCCTTGAGGAAGATGCTCTTTAAGAGAACGTGCTTGTTGAGTGGTAGTGGGTTGATGCTGACTAATAGTGGGCGTGATGCTAAGTTCTGGAATATAGAAGCCCGAGTACGCTGGCTGGGATGAATCAACATAAACCTGCTTCAGTCTATCGACAACCACGACCTTCAGGAGGTCTTTTGTCTCTTCGGCTGTTTGTTTAACAGTATGGCTTAGTTCGAATAGTTTGTAAGCCGCTACATACTCTGCAATAAGGTGTTGAAGCGTTTCAGCTTGTGATAGCGCTCTTTGTTGCAAGTTTACCCGCATGAGCATTGTACGTTGTTGTAACTCGTGATCGAAGGCCGTTTTTTGAAGGTTCATTTGTAAGAATGTATGCGTGCCTAAAACGATAAATAATGAGCCGGCAATGATCAGTAATAATTTTGCGCGAAAGCTCATTATCATCTGATGTCTCCATCGAAGACAGCAATCGTATTTCGGCCCCTATCCTTAGCGGCATATAGTGCTTTGTCGGCTCTCAGTAATGCTTTATCAACGTGATTTTCATGCTTGAGGATTTCACTTAAGCCTATGCTTGCCGTTACAGATATAGTGTTGGAATCAGTCTTGAGTTTGGTGTCTGAAATATGTGTTAATAAACATTTACAAGCCTCGAGGGCAGTGTTTAGATTGGTCTCAGGTAATAAGATTGCAAATTCTTCTCCGCCTAAACGGCCAACCAGAGTTGCTTGGTTGAAGCAAGCCTGTATTGATTGGGCTACTTTTTTTAACAACTCATCACCTGCTTGGTGGCCGTAAGTGTCATTTATCGATTTAAAAAAGTCGACATCAATCATCGCGACAGTACCTGGTAATTGATGTTCTGAAAGTTCTTTACAATATTGTTCTGCTAGTTCGAAAAAATGTCGACGATTCAAAAGCCCGGTAAGGAAGTCAGTGGTAGCAAAAAAAGCGAGTTCTTTATTAGCTGCTTTTAGTTTTGCATTATTTTCTTCTTGTTTGTTTAAGGCTACATTGAGCGCTTTGGTTCTCTGGTCAACAAGCTCTTCAAGATTACGTTTATGTTTTTCTAGCTGTAGGTTACTTAGTCTTAATGCGTGGCTAGACGTCGACAAACGATACATACTTGATAATGTTTGAGAAAAAGCCGATAGAAATGACGTGATTTCTTGGGTCGCTTTAAATGAATCTAAAACATAAATGAAGATGAGTCCTATTAAATCTGAGTCAAGCAAAATGGGGTAGCTGTAATAGGCTAAACTATCATTCGTTTTTTTAACAAATAGTGGTTCTACATACAAGGGAATTTGATCTGCTTCAATACTGAAAGGTGGAGCGGTATTGTCGCTGGGTTGAGCGCATACCTTTTTGAAATCAATGTCACCTTCGTGAGTATTGGTATAATTAAGAAGAGTCGTTTGCTCAGGCTGAAAACGGTCAAATACATGACTTAAGCTTGAAAAGTAAATAGAGCCTTGAGCCGGTGGGTCAAGACACGGAACATTTAATAAGTAATTTAAAGCCTTTGTCGTTTGTTGTTTAAAATTAAGTGTACTAATGGCTAATGAAAGCGTTTGGTTAATAACGCTTTGATAACAACTTTGCTTTAATAGGTTATTTTGATGAGTATAGCTATCTAGTGCGCTCTGAATAGTGAGAATTAAATCGTCTTCATCCCAAGGTTTAGATAGATACCTAAAAAGCCCTGCTTTATTAACAGCTTTTCCGACAGCATCAGCGCTTGCTTGGCCCGTCAGCATAATCGTTAATGATTGCGGAGATAAGGTTTTAACTTTGGAGAGCAGTTCATCGCCTTTCATGCCCGGCATGATCTGGTCGGCAATGATAACCGGAATTTCTACTTTGGCACTTATGAGCTCTTTGATAATCTCTAATGCTTCTTCCGCACTTTCTGCCACTTCGATCTCAAAGTCAGCTGAAAGGTTGTTATGAAGCTGTGCTTTTAGACTAGATAAAATAATGCGTTCATCATCGACACACAATATCACCGGGCGGGACATACTATTTACTCACATGCTTACGAATAATTTCAATGAGCTCATCTATATCCCATGGCTTACTTAAGCAGGCAACGAGATTTGCATCTTTTGTTGCGCGTTTAATCGCATCTTCTTCTGCATGCCCTGTCAACATTAGCTTAATAATGTCAGGGTACACTTCGTGGACACTTATCAGAAACTCATCACCTTTGATGCGAGGCATGATCCAATCAGAAATAATCACAGAAATTGTTTTTTTCCCCGTTTTTAACTCATTGATCACTTCCCACGCTTCTTCTGCACACTCTGCAAATTCAAATTGGAATTCTTCGCCGAGATAATGATTTAATTGAGCTTTTAAGCTAATTAAAATACTTTTATCATCATCAACACATATAATATAAGGCTTAGTCATTGAATACTTCTTTTAATAAAAAACACCACGCGAACTAATATAATAGACTACATTTAACGAATGAGAAGTCAAAAGACATTGAATTATTGGCAAAATACGTCAGCATATTTTAAGAAAAGCCCTCTACGTCTTTCTCTTATTATCTGTTGCGCATTTATCTGCCCTAATTTTGTCCTGCATGCTGAAACAACGGCTGCGCCAGTCTTAGCTAAACCCCATCAAACATCATCACGTACTAAAGTTTATTTTTATAATCCTGAAATTAATATCGCTCGTAATTTAGTGCTGAAAAATGCATGGGATAATTACTTGTACGAGATGGGCTACTATGAATTACAACCTGTTGACAATGGCGAAAGTTTTACAAAACTGATTCATCAAGAGGAAGACGCTGCTTTTATTATGGCTGAATGGTTATATGCATCACTGTCTTCATCATTAGAGATAGATAAACAACACCTTGAACTTGCTTTTATCGGGCTGAAAAATGGCTCAGATACCTACCGAAAAATATTAGTTGCCAATAAAAGCTCGTTAAATTTTGAAAACGTGACTATCGCCAGCTCTGGTTCCAAGGAGAGAGCGCGCAAAGTTTTAAGTTCTATTTATCCTGAATACTCAACTCAGCAGCTTGAAAGTATGAAAGTGTTATCGGTACCTAAAGATATCGATGCACTAATGGCTGTAGGGTATGGCTTAGCTGAAATGGCCTTAACGACTGAGGTGAGCTTATCAAAAATAGCGCTATTAAATGAACATCTTTACAAGGACTTACTGGTACTGCGAAAAAGTGAACCCTTTAAGCGTAGTGTCTTGGTTTTAAAGTCTAATAATATTGAGTTAAAAACCGCAATAGTTAATGTATTGAGTAATATGAATCAACATCCTAAGGGCCAACAAGCAATGTCTCTATTAGGGCTAGATGAATGGAAGTCTGTCGATAAGAAAATAGCAAAGCTCCCAGAAAATTTAATTAATATTTCGAATAGCGATGGAGGCCAGAGCAATGATAATTAGGTCTTGTTTTAATATGCTAGCCTTGCTATTTAGTATTGTTTTATTAAGTGGCTGTATATCAAGTCAAATAC
>CAXBKC010000327.1:0-5046 GCA_963975615.1 uncultured Oleiphilus sp. | reverse complement strand
TCAACTTCTTAAAGATGCCGCTCACAAAATGACTATTTCAAATAAGAATAATGATTTTGCAGAAATTGCATTAGTGGCTGTTGATTCTTATAAATTTATTTCGGAGCAGCTCGATGCAACTGAGTTAGAAATCCCAAAAGAAGTTGTCATCCTTGATTATGTGGGTTTCAAAGTCCATGCCTTATTAAAGCAACAGAATATTTCTTGGGATTTGATCGCTATCACCGTCAAAGAAGGCGTCACGCAATGGGAACTGATAAAAACAAAAGTTTCAGATAAAGCTTTATATGATGCTATGAATACAGCGATTGACGGATTAAAAATTGCCAGTCAGACACAAAACATACCAATGCTGAAATTTGCAGCACAAGTAGATTTAGATCTAGTTGATTTATTGGAAGGTTTTTTCGAGAAAGATTGAAGTGATTTTAATTATGCCACTCAGCCACGAGCTTTTTTATGTTTAAAAGAGTTATCTAGAACTTCAACAGAGTGGAGTTAGGCTTCTGAAAATTACTTTTTTATATGCGGTATAAAGAGAGAGTTAAATAGTGGCTAATTTCAGGTCAATTATCTTGTGCAGCCTGTATGTACTCGGCCTATACCCATATTATGCCGCTTTAGCGGAAAATGTAGCTGATACGTCAACGTCGACTTGCATCCCTATACTAGAAATAGAAATCAGCCCCGATAATATCTACTCTGATTATGAGCATATATCTTTAGTTAAAAAAACTCTCGACTTTTTGCATTTTACAACACGTACATCTGTTGTTGAAAAAGAACTATTGTTTAAAAAAGGTGATTGTTTAGATAAATCATTAGTTAACGAGACAGAAAGAAACTTAAGGGAAATGGGGATTTTTTCTTATGTCGACATTCAATCTAATCTTAGTAAAGAAGGAGTCGTTCTAACCGTAGCGACTCGTGATAAGTTCACTTTACGACTTGAATTAAGTGCAAGCCAAGCAGGCTCACAAACTAAAACACGAGTGAGCGTAGGCGAGAAAAACCTTTTTGGGTTAAACAAACGTTTTCATTTCAGTAAAACGGGCGCATCAAACAAGAAAACCAAAAATAGATTTAGTTATACTGATCCACGAATATTTCAGACCCATGCATTGAAACTTATACATGAAACGAAAGATACAAAAGTTACTCAATTATTTGGTTTCAGTAATCCTTTTCGCGCTTTCTCAGACAAGCACGCTTATGATTTTCAATATTTAGACAATAATGCAGATACATTGTTGACCGTACCCAACGAAAGCGATATAGACATTCCTAAAAGAGAGCGTTCTGTCTCCATAGCTTACGCCCAAGAAATCGGATCTGATATTTTTTCACAGCGTGTTAGTTTCAAGTTTTCCAATCAAACGCTGCGCTATTTTCCTGAAACTGCAAAGGATCCGATACCAGACAACATTTTTGTCCCCAACCCGCTTGAAAAAAATGACTTTGATGTATCCTATAATTGGAGCCAGCGAGTGGATTTTATAAAAACCAAAGGTCTAGATAGCTTAATCAGTCAGGAAGATATTTCATTACATAACTCGTTTGGCTTTAAAGTAGGACTTCAGCAAAGAAAAGAATCTAAAGAAACTGATTATCACAGCAAATATGGAGTAACGTGGGGATACTCTAAAAAGTATTCAGATCATTACTTATCATCATTTAGATTAAACGCTGATACACGTTTTTATCATGAAGATTTACGTGAAATTGTAAACAGTGCTTTTTATCATGGTTATTATTTTCCCTCAGAGTCACAAACTTACGTTGGGTCAATGACTTACATGTACCAATTTAGCCGTGATTCCTTGAACATACCGCTATCATTAGGTGCAGATATCGGTTTGCGTGGGCATGATGTTGGCTCAATTACCGGTAATAAAATACTGCTTTTTAACTTTGAGCATAGATACCGTTTTCCTAGCAAAAGTCAGAATATTGCATTTGGGCAAGCTCTTTTTATAGATGCTGGTTATGCTTGGGAGCGAAATCAAAACATTAACCTTAGAGAGATTGAGGTTGATTTGGGGTATGGAGTACGGGTAAATATTCCCTCAATTCTAGGGGAAGAATTATTACGTTTTGATATCGGGGTAAACCTTGCCACGCAAAAGCCCATAGTATCTATCTCTATAGGGCAAGTATTTAATTTTGATAAAATTTCGACCGTGCAAAATAAAGATTTTTAAGTATACGCTTTGCTATTAAACAAATTTCGAGCCAATAAATAAAGTAGCTGGAAAGGTAGAGTAGGCTCCGATATTTGGTCTTTTAAAAGTGCCGTTTTATTAAGTCTAGAGACCTCCTGTTCTTCAGCCTGTAAAATGTTATTTGTAGCACTAAAGTACACTTTAACCACTGTTTACTGGATTAATTGATTGATTATATTTAGGTATTTATCTCGCCAAATTATTGCTTCGATGCTTGCAATCACTTTAGTCTTGCTTTGTGTTTTTATCAGTGGTCGGCTTATTCGATATCTAGAAAAAGCAGCATCTGGTGATATTTCTTTTGATCTTCTGTTTCTAGTATTGGCATATCGTTTACCAGAGTTTCTTCAGCTCATATTGCCTCTAGGATTTTTTCTTGGAATCCTTTTAGCTTATGGACGTATGTACCTAGAAAATGAAATGACTGTTTTAAAAGCCTGTGGCTTTAGTGACTATAAACTGATGGGGATGTCACTATTTTTAGCTTCAATTGTTGGTCTAATAGTTGGCGGGTGTAGCATATTTGTTACGCCATGGGGCTTGGCACAAGCAAAAGAATTATTAGAACAAGAATCAAGAAAAACTGCATTTGAACTGATTACAGCTGGGAGGTTTCAAGAGCTTAGGAATGGTGAAAGAGTTGCTTATGTAGAATCAATTAGCACGGATAAAAAGATATTGTATGGAGTATTCATAGCGGAGCTAGGTAACAACTCCCAAATATATGCAGAATCGGGTACCTTACAAATTGATCAAGATACACAGGAACGGATTCTGCTGTTAAAGAATGGTACTCGATATCAAGGTATTGCTGGGGAGACGAATTACCTAGCGGTTTCATTTAAAAGTTTAGGTTTGCGTATAGATAGCCAGGATATTGAAAAAGTAAAATCTTATGAGGAAATTTCAATTCCCACAATCGATTTATTAACAGCCACAAGTCCAAAATTAATAGCAGAACTGCACTGGCGATTATCTTTACCTTTACTATTACCAATTATTTGCTTATTTGCTGTTCCATTTAGCAGAGTCAACCCTAGGCAAGGCCGTTTTTCACAGATCTTTCCAGCGATGCTTATTTATGTTTTATATTTAGGCTCACTTATCTATTCAAAGAGTAAGGTATCGGATGGCAGCGTGTCGCCTTACTTGGGATTATGGTTAGTGCATATTTTTTTCTTGCTACTTTCAATTAGCCTTATAGCTAGAAATAATAATTTTTTTGTGCGGATTACTAAAAAATAATTGAATAATAAACAGAAGACTTACTTAGTATAAAAATAATTTCTTCGGATCATAGCTTTAAGTCGAGCAATTAATTCTTTTTTATCAAAAGGGGATGATAAAAAATTATCTGCACCTTTATTTAAAAATTCTACAACCTTCTTCGCATCACTTTGAGTCGCGATAACAAGAATTGGAATAGATGAATTTATACGTCGTATATCTTCCAGTAAAGCAACACCATCTTTAAAACTAGAATTTAAGCTTAGAATAAGAACTTCAAATAAAGAATTTTGTTGTAAACAAGGAACAATCTGGTCTTCTGAGCTGATACTTGTTATTTGAAAGCCTTCAGTTGATAAGCAGTTTGTTATTGAGGTAGATGATCCCTTTTCAAATATGAGTATGTTCATAATTATCTTTCAAGATGGTTTGAAAGTAATATACAGAGCAATACTTAAGATTTACTTATTTAAATAAGGAAGCGCTTGGATTCTCAACTAAACCAACTAGATAGTTTTATGATAATTACTATAAGTTTGGCATTAATATCTGTTTGTTGAGATAGGTAAATACTTGCTTCGAGTTTAGGTCAGAAATAAAATCAATAAGACAAAAAAGCTTCAGCTTCAATAAAAATTGTTAGTACTTTTATTAATAGAGACATATTAGGGGAAACATCGTGTTTATCAGATACACTGATCATCTTCTTTAATATGCGGCAGGCAAGCTAAGCTCAGGTTAAACGTCATGATAAAACGTACGATTAGTAAGTTAGCGCAAGAAGCGGGTGTGAATGTCGAAACCATTCGCTTCTATGAGAAGAAAGGGCTAATTCAACAACCGCAAAAACCGATTCAAGGCTATCGTCAATATCCTGATGAAACACTGGAAAGGATTCGATTCATCAAACGAGCTAAAGAGCTTGGTTTTACACTTGATGAGATAGCTCACTTGTTAAGTCTGGAAGAGTTGCCTTGCAGTCAGGTACAGGCACTATCTCAGCATAAATTAAATACCGTTCAGGCTAAAATAAAAGACCTAAATCGCTTGGAGAAAGCACTCATTGAGCTATTAAAACAATGCAACAATAACGAAGATGAAAGCTGCTGTCCGGTTATTGATTCCCTTCAGCCATAATCATGTTGACTCCGTATATTGGTACGGAGTTTATACTATGAGCATAAACAAACATTCGTTCCATTCTTAGAGGAACCTTTCATGCTCAGAAATAAGACAAACTGGTCCATTTTAGGAGGACTTTCCGCCGCCATTGGAGCAAGTCTCTGCTGTGCAGGCCCTCTCATATTATTGTCGATAGGTATAAGCGGTGCGTGGATTTCTAACCTCACTGCTTTGGAACCTTATCGTCCAATGTTTATCTTTGTTGTCATCGCTCTATTTGGCTTGGCTGGGTGGCAACTGTTCAAACCTGTATCTCACTGTGAACTAGGCACTGCATGTGCTGTACCTGCTACGAATAAACGTCGGAAAATGTTATTTTTTTTCGCTCTAATTATTTCAATAGGCTTCGTAAGCAGCCCTTGTAATCACCACTTAAAACCCGATCATATCTGCCGCAGTTTTTAAATACCAAAGA
>CAXBKC010000326.1:0-5060 GCA_963975615.1 uncultured Oleiphilus sp. | reverse complement strand
ATGTGCAAATACATCTGGACCTGATTCTTGCTCAATAAAACCAAAACCTTTTGCTTCGTTGAACCACTTAACGGTTCCTTTAACTGTAGACATAATAATATCCTGAATTTAAATATAAGTTGCCCTTTAACGGGGCGGTAATAGCATGAAATTTGAGACTTGAACTTATAAACTGCAGGACGAGGAATTACGAATAAAACACGAAATGTAGGATGTAAATAACAGACGTTCTTTCTAGCTGCGTGTGACTATATAGAGAACTTCCCTAGAAGTCCAATCATCTTTGATAAAAACACCTACATATTAGTCACAACAAACAAGCCAATCAGAACAATATAAGGAAAAGCGACCGTTGGCCTTAATGCCTGCAAAAAGTATTCTTTCACTAAGCCAAATTGTGATGGCCGTTTTGCCAGAAAATCACGGTTAAATTGATATGCGATACATTCGTCATTTGAGTCTACTTTCCTTCCTGATAATGCTTCTTCTAAAGCTAATAAACGAAGCTCAATTCTTGACTGAAAATTTTTCCAGATTGCATCCTGCAACCAAAAAATCGCGAGCAAAGGTAGAATAATTAAACCTATTTTTCCTGATATATGCGCAAAGTAAAATACAACCATCGCAAGAAGCTTAATGGCCAATGAATACTTTTCATAACTATCATATTGGTTTTGTAACAACATCCACTCATTTGATAAATCAGCTTGCGTCATACTCCAGAATACCTTCTTAACCTACAATTTATAAAACCAACACCGTACTTACAGACAGTACTTATCTAAACAAAGTAATGGCTGTTAAAAGTACAAATACAGACATGCGCTAAGGTACATAATTTAAATTGAGTTGAATATGACTATGAAAATAAGGTAATGCCAGGCAGGCAGTTTTTGGCTAACTATGAGGGAAATAGGCAAAGTATCTTACAAAAATTTATTCAAATATTGCTTTGGCTTCAGCTTCACTTAGCAAATTAAATATGGAAGACCTCAAACCTGCGTAGAATTTTTCGACGTTATACTTTGGTAAGCCAAAATCATAAGCTAACTTGAATAAAATAAAAGGCGCCCAAACGACTCGTTCTTGTGAAACAAATGAACTTTCAAACGTATCAACCTTTTTAACATCAAACTCTCTTAGATCATAAACACTCATATCAACCCATAGATCTGTTGGCCAATACGTGGGTATCAAGGTAATTGATGACACCATTAACATACCGCTAATTTCGTTAGGTACGATAGAAAGATTTAAGTCGGACTCTTTGCGACAAGTAAAGTCGAGTATAAAGTCTGCCTTGTCTTTTTCAAAAATAGCAATGGTAAAACCATAATCAATAACGGCTTGTTCGACTTTCTTAACAGCATCATTTAGCTTTTCATATCCAAAGGAGAGGTCATTACAATGTATGTCTAAAAATACAGATACTTCATTTTTGGCAGACAAAGTAGTGGCATCAAATGATTTTAATGTCGTTGTCGAGCAAGCACTTAAAACTAGACAAGCAACAAGAACATAAATTGATTTCATATTTTGCTCAATAAAAGTTTTTAGCATCAATCCCTGTCTCATGAAGTGTCTCTAATTTATAGAACTTTGTTTTAATATAAGGCTGTTATTAACCAATAATGAGACAGTGTAAACCTTCTCAACTTAAGTCGTCTTGTGCCACCGTCTCAATTCTTGTGTTTTTTCTCATTATTCGTCATTAATTCTCTTATTTTTTAAAAGCTGGAACCGGGCTGCCTCAGAAATTCAGCTTCTTCCTTTGTCGTTTCTCTGCCTAACATTTTATTTCTGTGCGGATAGCGTCCAAAACGATCAATAATTTTTTTATGTCTTATTTCAAAACTATAGTTATTTGGTGCGAATTTCTTAAACAAAGGCTCTGCTAATTGATGAATATACCTTGATTCGCTATGCATATAAGGCATAAGCAAGAAACTACGCTGCGCGCCTTCTAGTTTTTCTATGCACCCAAGATTTACGGCTTCTTGCGAGAGCACTAAGGCTATTGGGTCTTGCAGAAAAGCAGATGCTTTCCCTCTATAAATATTTCTTGAGAATTGGTCTAGAACAATAATTTCAGCTAGGCGGCCCTTTACATCTGAGCGCCACGAAACAAGTTCACCCCGACTCGCCTGTAAAAAGATCTCTGAGAATTTTTTTGCAATTAAGGCATCAAAATCCGCATCAACTTCCCACCACTGTTTCGGCTCGATATCCTCAAACCAAAATTTTAATATAGATTCAAACATGCGTTGTCCTTTCTGCGACATTCCTAAGTTACTGTTTGGCTATATATTATTAAAGCTCATTGCATAGCCACGGGAATTTCCAGTTTAGTTAGTGCATTTTTTTGCAATCCATCATTGAGGAACCAGAACCCCACGTTATATATGCCTTGCCCTGGTGCTCCCAAAAAATCTCGCTCTGCCCTTGGTACTTGGCTCCACTTGCGCTTACTTGCAGAGTCATAAAAGACACTTGACCATTTCTTTCAGCAATTAAACTGGGCGGCTCGGTGGGATAAAAGTTTACAGCAACTTCATCTGTTAGCTGGCCATCACATACATAATATATTGGCCCAAGCCCTTCAATTAAGTCGTACCGAGTCTGAAGCTCTGCAATTCGATATTGATAAGCATTGCGTATACAAAGAAAATCATCACTTTGATTCAAGCATTGATTACGGTTTTTAATCCAAGCCCTATGCTCTGCCTTAAAATCTGTTCGTTTTTTGGTACCCAATTTATCTAGCGCTGATCTAAAAACTGCATTCAGCTCATTATCAAGTCTTACTAGCTCTACTTGGCTGCATATTTCTTTATCAATCGCATTCAGGTTTTTGCTTTGACAGGAAATAGTCGGAATGATGCGCCGCTCATCTAGCGTTAGTTGAATGTATTCACACCACTGTGCCGTCGATTTAGAAGGAACTGTTGAATCATCCACTAGCCCTAATTTGAACTCAATCACCGACTGCCATTCCAAGGAACCTACATCTGGGCCATGACCTTGGTTATCACCACTACTTATCTGCCCCTCAACATAGTGAAGCCATTCATTCGAACAAAATGGCTCTTGTTTAGTGCTTGGTTTTGTCTCGATTGTCTTGTTATCGATATTTATCAATTCAAAACTTGAGCATGCCGACAGCAGACTTATCAAAATAATTAAATAGACACGCACATTTCACTCCAATACGAACAGTAGATACTACCAGCCCTTAAATTTTCGGTCCCTGAGCTCGTCGAAGCTCGCTCCGGCTCCCACACATTCACGTTTCTAAAGCATTTCAACAGGCTAAACAAGCATTATAGATCAAATCAAAAAGGTACGATGATTAGTGTCAGAAATCGAGTCATTTTAGAAAAAAATCCAAACTTGTTTTGGTTTTCATTTTATACTGCACTACTTAACTTTTTACTCTCTGATTTAAGGTACCCTGTACGTTGAAGCCTTATTCAACACCTATTTATACAATATTCGAGATAGCAAAACCTATGCAAAGTAGAGACACATTTGAAGCCTTTGAAAAGAGTTACACTCTTCAACGTTATCCCCACAAGCCAAATGATGACCTACGTGCTTGGGATGCGGCTGATCTCTATTTATTGAATACACTTGCCGACCTGGATATCGATTTATCAGGCTTATGTATTATTAACGATAATTTTGGTGCGCTAACTATCCCCTTGCTTCAACACGAACCTATTTGCTATAGCGATTCTTGGTTATCTCGCGAAGCCATGTATAAGAATATCGAACTCAACAACCTAGATAAGTCACTGACTTTCTTACCACACGCTGAAGACTTTAAAGAGGCCGCTAATTCTGCCGACATTATTATTGGCCGCGTACCTAAGTCTAAAAATCACTTGGCATTTTTACTGCAACAACTGAATGCTTGGGCTAAACCCGGGTGTAAGTTATTACTAGCAGGCATGGATAAGCATTTAAGCAAAGGACAATATGACTTAGTTGCACAATATTTCGGTCCAAGTCGTTTTTATCCAGGCGTTAAGAAAGCACGTATTTGGGAAGCAACGGTTGATAAAGACCTTGTTTTAAAACCGCTTCCAGATAACATTATTAACTTGCCAGAATTTGAGCTAACACTCAGCAACCAGCCTAATGTATTTAGTCAGGACAAACTGGATATCGGCACACGCTTTCTTCTGGAAAACCTTCCTACGATTCCGTCAAAAGCTATGGTTGCTGATCTTGCATGCGGAAACGGTACTTTAGGTTTAGCTTATTTACGTTTACACCCAGATTCACACATGCTTTTTACAGATGAGTCATTCCAAGCGATTCAGTCTTGTGAAGAAAACAGGAAAAGAAATTTACCAGACACCCAAGTTAGCATTCGTGTCGATGACGGTTTGAAGCAATCAAAGCCTTCTGAGTTAGATTTAATACTGTGTAATCCACCTTTTCATCAGCAGCATATTCTTGGAACAGATATCGCTTTTACTTTGTTTAAAGATGCAGTCAGAGCCCTCAAAAAAGGCGGTGAGTTTTGGTTAGTAGCAAACCGTCATTTGGATTATCCCATCACCCTAAAAAAGTTATTTGGGAACTGCTCAACAGAAGCATCGAATAAGAAATTCGTTATCTTGAAAGCGATTAAATTTCGTTGATATAGTTTTCAGAGAACTTAAAGTACGGCTTGGTGTCGTGGTTAGAAACCCACCATTACACCAAGCTTTTACATAATTTAATTCATCTTTGATTTACTGGTTAAAAATATAAATAAGCCTAAAGCTGATAATAACAATGCTGTGCTCGCAATAATCGCTACCGGATAATACAAGTTACCTGCCAAATCTAATTGGCTATATTTAATCACCATAATCAAGCCTTCAAGCGATAAAGCGACACAAACTGTTCCTATAAAACGAGGAATAGTTCTTCTTAGGCTCGCAACAGGGTCTTCATCATCTTCTTCATTACCTGAATATTCTTTATTAATCACCAATGCCAGCTCAAAGACAGCCAAGGCTATAATGCCGGTATTAATGCTGCTGAGAAATACAGACATGATGTTGGTA